>JBFMGX010000003.1 GCA_040752595.1 Candidatus Zixiibacteriota bacterium | reverse complement strand
TTGTTGAAAAACCTCCCAATTCCGCACATGTGCGGTCGGGTGCCCACACCCGACCGTTGATGCACAGCCACTTGCGCCGGGTGTGGGCACCCGGCGCCACGGAAACGGTGGCTTTTTCAACACGCCCGGAAGGTCTGTCCGGCCTCCACCTGTTCCTCTGCCGCTTATACAACGAGAATCTCTGGCTCTACGCCATCATCTGCACCCTCCTGATGGCAACCGTCGGGATTGCCATCGCCTATGTGACCGATCTGCTCCTCAGGGCGATGGGCATGGACGTCACCCGAATCGAGCACCGCGAGTAACCCGGACAGAAGGACCGTCTCGATGGACAAGAGCTTCTGGGACGTCTTCAACATCTATCTGCCGATCGCCGGGATCGAGTTCAATGTCCTGATCCTGCTGGCGATTGGGTTCTCCGTGGGAATTCTGGGCGGCTTCTTCGGCGTCGGCGGCGCCTGGGTGGTCACTCCGGCATTGAACATCTTCGGATTCAACATGGCGTTCGCCATCGGCACGGACCTGGCGCACATCTTCGGCAAGTCGATCGTCGCCACCAAGAAACACGGCAAGATGGGAAACGTCGATGTCAAGATGGGCTTGTGGTCGATTGTCGGGTCGGTCGTCGGCGTGGAGGTCGGCGCCCGCAATGTCATGTGGTTGACCGCCAAAGGCATGGCCGGACCTGTCGTGCGCTACTCCTACATGCTGCTCCTCTTCGGCCTGGCGATCTATATGTTCTATGACTACTTCACGAAGGACAAAAGGACCGCCGCCAAGGCACGGATGGCGGCAACAGGCGGCCCCCCGGTGGCGCCCAAAAAGAAGTGGAATCTCCCGCCGATCATCAGTTTCCCCGTGTCCGGAGTGAGGGTGTCCCTGTGGACCATCCTCGGCGTGTTCTTCATCACGGGATGGCTCTCCGGTTTCCTGGGAGTGGGCGGCGGTTTCATCCGCATGCCGGCTCTCATCTACCTGATTGGGTGCCCGACCGCGATCGCGGTGGGGACTGATTTATTCAGTGTCGTCTTCACCGGCGGCTATGGCTGTCTGACCTACGCCCTAAAAGGCCGCGTGGAGATCTTCGCGGCTCTTATATGTTGTGTGGGGCGGCCATCGGCGCGCAGATCGGCGTGGCGGCGATCAGGTACATTCTCGGTTATGGGATCCGTCTGTTGTTCGCCATCATGATCGTCCTCGCCGGAATCTCGGTGGCCTTGAAGCAGTTCGCGATGACCACCGCCGCCGCCTACACGGTGATGGGCGCTGCACTGGCCATGTGCGCGGTGGTGACCCTGCTCATGGTCCGCGGCCTCCGGCAGGAACGGTCGCTGAAGGCCGCTGCGCTCTAAGAGCCTCTGACGAAATGAGCGGGCGAAAGAACTCCCTCACCCGATCCGCCTGCGGCGGATCGACCTCTCCCGGAGGGAGAGGTTATCATCCCCTCTCCCTTCTGGGGAGAGGGTAGGCCTGCCCTGAGCGACTTGTCCTGAGCGGAGTCGAAGGAAGTCGAAGGGGTGTGGGGTCGCAAGAAGCGCATGACACATGCCGAAGCCCCGACGCACATTGAGCTTCTCATTCTGTTAACCGCCCTCTAAGGCCGTAAAGACCGTAACATGTGGTGGGACCGAATCTTCGGGAGTTCCCGCGCCAAGCGCCGGGACATCCTGCAGGACATCCAGCGCAAGTTCTCGGTGTTCCGGCAGCTCCTGGACCGGCACAACCAGGTTCTCAAGCTCGTCAGTCGGCTGGAGGAGAAGCATAAGGATCGCCGCCTAGACTCGATCGTCGCCCTCTGGGACGAATTCGTCGAGATCCGCGAAGGCGTAAGCGACATCATCGAGCGGATGATCGAGCTGGGGGGCAGTGACTATCTGATTCTGCGTGAACGGCTGAGCGCGATTTCGCACGAGGTCGAGGCGCTTCTGCCCCAGGCGCGGCGGATTCCTGCCGACGAGTACATCATACCCTTCGGGCGGTTGAATCGGGACCGGGCAAACTCGGTCGGCGGCAAGAACGCCAACCTGGGCGAGATCAAATCGCGGGTGAAGCTGCCGGTACCGGATGGGTTCGCCATCAGTGCCTGGGCCTATCAGCATTTCATCGATGTCAACGACTTGAGCGAGCGGATTCGCCGGCTTTTGGCGACGGTCCGAATCCGCAAGTATGAGCACCTGGAAACGGTGAGCGAGGAGATCCAAGAGCTCGTGATCGCCAAGCCGGTTCCCGCAGATCTCGCCGCCGCGATTCGGAGCGCCTTTAATGAATTATCCGCCCGCACCGGCCGCGACGGTTTCGCGTTGCGCTCCAGCGCGGTCGGGGAAGACAGCGCCTTCACGTTTGCGGGACAGTACCGCACCTACCTGAATGTACGACGGGACGATCTGCTGGAACGTTACAAGCAGATTCTCGCCAGCAAGTTCACGCCCGCGGTGATCTACTACCTGTCGAGCCATTCCCTGGCCGAGCTGGACCTGGCCATGGGCGTCGCCTGCATGGAAATGGTCGATGCCGCCTCCAGCGGCGTGGTCTACACGCACGACCCGGTCCATCCCGCCGCCGGTCACGTTCTCATCAATGCGATTTTCGGCTTGGGCATCCCGCTGGTGAACGGAACAGTGACTCCGGACGTCTTTCACGTCTCCCGTGCCGACGGCAGCGTCGTCTACGCCAGCGTGGCCAGGAAACCGACCGGGCTCCGCCTGAGCCCGGACGGCGGCGTGCAGGAGTACCCGATCGCGCCGCAGGAACAATCCACTCCTTCGCTCACAACCGAGCAACTGGGGCGGTTGGCACAATGGGGCGTCGCGCTTGAGACCCATTTTGGCGAGCCGCAGGACATCGAATGGGCGCTGGACCGCTCGGGAGAGTTGTACCTGTTGCAGACGCGTCCCCTCCGGACGCCGCCGCCCAAGACCCAGATTCAAGTGCCGTCGGACGTCGATCCGGTCGTACTGCTGCAGGGAGGCACTCCGATCTCCTCAGGGGCGGGTGTCGGGCCGGTGTACCATGTCAACTCGCCGGCCGCGCTCGGTGCGGTGCCGGACGGTGTCGTCTTGGTCGCCCCCAATCCCTCGCCCTACCTCGTGGCGGTGATGCGTCGGATCAGCGGCCTGATCACGATGGTGGGCGGGAGTGCCAGCCACCTGGCCACGATCGCGCGCGAGCTTTCCGTACCCACCATCGCCGGCATGAACGATGCCCTGCGGCTCCCGGCCGGGCGACCGGTCACCATGGACGCCACCCACGGTGTCGTCTATGACGGCGCGCATCCCGACTGGGTCGTGCAGCCGGGTCAAATCACCAGCGCCACCACGACGCCCGTAGGCGCGCCGCTCCTGGACGCGATGATCGCACCGATCGTGCACCTCGACGTGATTCACCCCAGCGACCCCCGGTTCACGGCCGAGAACTGCCGCACGTTGCACGACATCACCCGGTTCATCCATCAGAAGGCGATGGAGAGCATCTTCGCCGCCTTAAGGGGAACGAAGCACAAGAACGACATCGGGCTGCGCCTGAAGACCAAGATCCCGCTCTGGATCAATATCATCTACCTCGACCGCGACTACGATGCTGTCGCCGGCCGGCGCTGGGAGCAGGAAAGCGAGATCGCCTCGCAGCCGATGAAATCCCTGTGGGACGGTATCCTGTTGGAGGGGTGGCCGGAGAGTCAGGTCCCAGCGGATCTGAGAGGATTCCTGGCCGTCGTCGGCGCCAACATCCAGGGCGGCCATCAACCGGAATTCTCGGAAAACAGCTACGCCTTCCTCAGCCAGGAATACATGCTCCTCAACCTGCGCATGGGATACCACTTCTCCACGATCGAGGCGATCGCCGCCTCCGAGCCGGAGAAGAACTACATTCGTATGCAGTTCAAGTTGGGCGGCGCTCCCCTGGAACGCCGCATTCGCCGGGTCTGGTTGATCGCGGAGCTGTTGAAACGGATGGGATTCGAGAACTCCGGCCAGGGGGACTTCCTCGATTCATTGGTGGCATATCGGAGCCGGAGGGAAATCCTCGATCGGCTGCACCTGCTCGGACGACTCACCATCTTGACCAAGCAGCTCGACATGACCTTGTCCAGCGATGCGCGCGCCCAATGGTACCTGAATGAGATCGCCGGAAGACTCGGACTGAAGGTGGAGAATGGGAGCGATGGAGATGAAATGCGCCGGTGAGATGATGATCCCGCTGTCATCGTTTCCCTACGTACCCTACTGGTTCACGTTCCGCCAGGCGCTGGCGGAGCTGGAGAGCGTGGAAAGCCGTCGTGGGCCGGGACGCAACGTCCCCTGGGTCATGCTGGTCTTCAGCGCCCAGAACCAGTTGCTCGGCCTGGTCCAGCGCCGCGATATGCTCCAGGGACTGCGGCGGACCGGCAACAAGACCGAACAGCTCGCGGTCGTTCCGGAGGCCGCCGGGGATTTCGACCTCTATCATCTGGGGTTCAACGCCGAGCGCGCCGTGCAGGAGTTGCGCGGGCTGCTGGAAAAGCAGATCATCGAGTTCATGACCCCGATCCACGCCACCGTGGAGTCGAACACACCCGCCCTATTGGTCATGTACCTGATGATCGACCGCAACCTGACGTTCATTCCCGTCGTCGAGGGAGGGAAGATCACGGGGATCATCTATGCCGAGGATGCCATCGGTGAGATCATCGCCCGCGCCGTCCGGGAGTAACGCCTACTCGTCCAACTGCCGGATCTTCCGGAGAATCGCCAGGGGCGTGCTGAACTGGCTGTAGTCAATCAACTCGTTCATGCGCTCTTCGCGAGTCTTCAGCTTGTTCATGACTTTCTTCTTGTAGGCCTCGGTCAGAACCGCAAGCAGTCGGTCGAATTCGCAGGGTTTCTGCAAATACGAGTGGGCTCCATCCTTCGTGCATTCGACCGCCGATTCGACGGACCCATGGCCGGTCAGGATGACGACCTCCAGCCAGGGGTGCTCCTGCTTCAGGATCCGTAAGGTCTCCTCGCCGTTCATCCCCGGTATGCGCAGATCCACCAGGGCGATGTCGAACGGCTGCTTCTGCGCCTCCGCAATGGCCGCCTCGCCACGGGTGACTGCGACGACATTGAAACCGCGGGTCTCCAGACGCTTGGCAATGGCCCACAGAAACGTTTCCTCATCATCTACGATCAGGAGGTTGATCAACTTCTCATCCATGACACATCCCCTTCTGCAGAACTCCAATCTCTCCCTCCGGGAGAGGTCGCTTGAACCGGAAGTCCAAGCGGGTAAGGGAATTCTCCCACCCGGTCATCGTATCAGCCGCTCTTGGGACGGTCCGTCCAGCCGCGACGGTCCCCCCAGAGGCGACGACATGAATCTTGGGCGTCATCCTCATCCCCTTGGGAACGTCGGCATCCCCAAGATCGGCCAAACCAACACCACAAACAGCGTCAGGATCCCCATGACGACGGCGCTCGCCAAAGGACCGACCCCGAAGAACTCGCGCGGGGTGAACATCTTGCTCTGATACGCCATCACGTTGGGCGCGGCGCCGATGAGCAGCAAAAGCGGCATCCCCGCGGCCGCCAGACTGGAATACAGCACAACCTCTCCCGAAACGCCGAGATACAGGGCGACCGTCAAGGCCACCGGCAGGCAGAGCGCGATGACGGCGACATTGACCAGGAGGTTGGTCATGATCATGATCGCCAAGGACGAGACGAGCACAAAGAGAAGAGGATGATGATCCCGAAACAGCGGCAGAAGATGAAGCGCCATCCACCGCGACGCTCCGGTCTCCCACAGGCACAGCCCGAGACTCAGCGAACCGCCGAACAAGAGCATGATGCTCCAGGGCACCTTCTCCAGATCGTCGATACTGAGAATGCGCAGCAGAAAGAAGAGCAGGACGGCGGTGAGGATGATGACACTCCTGTCGATGCCCGAATCGGCGGAAGACGGCAAAAGGAGAAGAGAGAATACGGTGCCCAGGACGATGACGAGCGACGTGATCTCACGGGCGGAAACCGGACCGAGCCGTTGCGAAAGCTGACGCGCCCGTTCCCGCAGACCGGGGATCGATGGCCGCTCCGGCTTGAAGAGAATCATGACCAGAACCCACAGCGCCAGCACCATGAACAAGCCCAACGGCAACATGTAGAAGGCGAGATCTCCGAAGGTGATCGGATCGTGCCCCTCCGCAAGAGTCGCCGGCATCACTTGGGCATAGTATCGGGCCGCGATCGCCGCTCGGGCCGACCCGAGATAGGTGACCAGACTACCGCAGGCGCAGGCGTGGGCCATGCCGATGAACAGCCCCTTGCCGAAACGGGTCGGCCGCTCACTCTCCTCATAGAGCGAATACACCGCCATGAGCAGAGGAAAGGAGATCGCGGCGGCGGCCGTGTGCATCATGAAGAGCGTCAGCACGAAGACCATCAGAAAAGACCCCAGGTAAATCAGACTCGTGCGTTCGCCCATCAGTCCGACCATTCGGTAGGTCAGACGGCGCGTCAGGCCGGTCTTGGAAAACACCATCCCGAACAGGAGGGACCCGAAGATGAACCAAACGGCGGGATCGAAGAAGTCGGTAAAGGCTTTGGTCGGCGGCGCGCCCGGTCTGGCGATGGCAAACAGGGCCTGCGCAGCGACGACGGCGACGGCCGTGATGCCCACGGGAATCACCTCGAACACCCACCATGTGGCCGTCAACAGGAACAGACCGATGGCCAACCGCCCTTCGCGTGGCAACGGCACGAGATGACCAGGCGCCGCCGGATCGACGGCGTCGGGCAGACCCGGCACAAGGAGAAACAGAACAAAAAGACCAATCCCGGTACCGGCCGCGATCAGCTTCGTCGGATCGACCCGCGACAGGAATCGTCTCGTCCCGATGCGGAACGACTCCGATCGCGGCGGCGCGACTCCCCCCGTGGCATGGGCAGTCACGCTGTTCCCGTCTGCCGACGGCCGGCGGCATGCATCACGGCATGCATCAGTCGCAGTCCCCACTGTTGTCGTGTTCCGGGAGCACAATCCGGCTCAATTCACGGAACACGTCGACCGAACGGACCACACCGATGACCTCTCGGTCTTTCAACACGGGGAGGAGACTCAGATTCTTGTCCACCAGTTCGTAAATCGCCTTGATGATGTGATCATCGTGGTTGATCGTGACCTCGACCGGGAGCATGATCTCACTCACCCGGCGCATCGACCGTTCCCGGATCCCCTCGACGGCGCGATCAAAGAAGAGCTCGAGGAGATTGGCATCCATGTTGAAGTCGACGCGCGCCTGGCGATCCGACCCTGGTCGGGCCACAAGAAACTCCGGTTCCAACCCCCGCAGGATGTCGCGCCGCCGCACCTGCCCCACGATCTCCCGCGCCGCGTTGAGCACCAAAACGACGCGCGGCAACGAGCGCTCCCCTTCCACGACCAACTGGCACTTGAAGACCGCCATGGCGTCCTTCAATGTCGCGGTCTCGCGCACATGGGGGTACTCCGCCAGGGGTATCGTGATTTCCTCCACCCGCTTCGCCTCGAATCCCATCGCGCCCTCTCAGGTTTTGATCTTACTCCACGGCATGAATTTGACGCAAACCAAGGTCAACCTTGGAAGAGTATCTATGACCGCTTGTCAAAAAGACAGGTGCCGGGGGTCTTGACGAGATGGTAGCGGTGCAGGGATTCGAACCCCGGACACGCGGATTATGATTCCGCTGCTCTGACCAGCTGAGCTACACCGCCCCGAACGGGAAAATTACCCCGCACCGTCACCGGAGTCAAGGATCGGCCCACCAGGGACGGAAGGGCCTGTTGAGAAAGGCGCGTTGGAAGGACCTCCGGCTTGCATAGCCGACTTCCTGATTAGAAGCGACCACGCCAAACGACGGTGGCGCAGGCATTCTTGCCTGCGCATGATCGTGGGCAGACAGGAATGTCTGCCCCACCGACGTCTCTTTCAACAGCACCGGAAGCCCCTTCTCCTCATCGTGGCAGTGAAGCGACGCCCGATGCGAACAAGTCGCCTAGCGCGGACTGTCGCGGCCGCCCGGGCCGACGGGAATGGGTGGCCGTCGCGGAGTGCCTCGATTTCTTGGCCGCCTTGGCCGCCTTTTGACCACGGGCCGCAGGCCGCAGGACCAGCATGAAGCGCTCGTCGAGCCGCGTTCGTGCACAGCGTCCGCAGAAGAGCCGCTCGTGGCGCACACGATGGTACACGGTTCGGCAATGCGGGCAGATGTAGGTGAGGCGGGCGCGGGGATGAAGCCCCGGGTATTCGCGGCAATGCACGCTGGCGCCGATACGCTCCGCCTCGGCCCGGAAGGCCGCGTCGTGACCGGCGTGCATCAGGTGGATCATCTCGTGTTTGAGCGTGTCGTTGACGTCGCCGGGGAACTGCTCATGATAGGCGCGCGACAGCCGAATCACCCGGTGCCGCCGGTCACAGGTCCCCGCAATCCTCATCCGGTTCGACCAGCCGACCTGCGCAGCCGGCAATTCAGAGGCAAAGAAGTCGGCATTGAACACGGTGAAGCGCCGCTGCAACTCCGCCTCATCCGGCAGGGCCGCTGTGGCGCCGTCGAACAGCTCGACCTGAGTCGTCATAGAAGCCGCACAACCGCCGGTTGTGTCAACGGGCGAGACGTCACCCGCCGTCGCCGGCACAGGAGCGATCCGGGCAGCCGGAAGCGACCGTCGTGGCGAAGGGGGACAACTGACGTACGATCTGTTCCGATCGGCAACGCGGACATCTCAGGGCCGCTTCCGCGGCCGCCGAGAACACCAACTCCTCAAAGCGATGGCCGCAGCGGGCGCACTGGTAGACATAGATCGGCATGGGGTCACAGGCCTCCTGACGTCGTCGATCCCACGATGACCTCGGTGTGCATAACGTAATCTGCCCGCGACCGGTTCCCGATGGCGCGTCTATCGCGCCGCACGCCGAATGCGCACCCGCCGGATGCGCTGACCGTCCATCTGCTCGATGGTGATCGCCAGCCCGTGCTCGGCGAACGACTGTCCGACTTTCGGAACGCCGCCGACACGATCATAGATGAGGCCGCCGATCGTCTCGAATCGTTCATCGGGCAATTCGATATCGAAGGCCGCGGCGATCTGGTCCAGCGATACAACGCCATCGGCGTGCAGGCTGCCGTCGGTATCGTGCTCGATCTGACGACGGCCAAGGTCGTGTTCATCCTCGATCTCGCCGACGATTTCCTCGAGGATGTCCTCCAGTGTCACCAACCCGGCGGTGCCGCCGAACTCATCCAGGACGATCGCGATGTGGACGCGCTCGCGTTTGAACTCCTCCAGAAGATCGTCGACCCGTTTCGTCTCCGGCACCACATACGCGCGCCGCACCAACGCTCCCAGGTCTATGGTCCCGCCCAACTGGGCACAGAACAAGTCCTTCACGTAGAGAATGCCGACGATCGAATCGAGGTCGCCGTCGAAGACCGGCAGACGTGAGTGACCGAACTCGGTCGTGCGGCGCCGGACATCCTCCACGGTGGCGTGGACGTCGACGGCCACGATGTCCACCCGCGGCACCATGACTTCACGAACCTCGGTCCCTTCGAGACCGATGACACCCTCGATCATGGCACGCTCATCGGGCTCAATCACCGGCTCATCCATCCCGGCCGATTCGGCCAACGTGTCGATGGCCCGTTCGACGATTTCCTCTCGCTCCGCCGGAGGTCGCTTTCCGACGCGCGCCCGGGTGATCCACCCCGCCAGCCACAACAGGGGACGAAACACCCAGTAGATCAGAGCCAAGCCCGCCAGACGTGAACGGTCCGATGAGTCCGCCGGCTCAATCGCCCGACGCTTCGGCAGAACGTCACCCAACAAAACCCGCAGCAGCCAGACGGCCAGAAGCGCGATGATCAGTGCCGGCAAAGTCGGCCAGGCCCGCTCCTGCCACAAACGGGAGAGCGACCAGATGACGACCGCCGTGATGGCGACAAAGACCAGCGAGTTGAGCAGCTCCGCCGCCAACAGCAGTTCGCGCGGGTCCTTGCTGAAGGCATCGAGGAACCGTTGGCGCGCCGTCCTCTTTCGCTCATCGGCAGCCGGACCCGATATCGTGAACACGCGCATCGCCGCGACGCTGACGCCGTAAATGATCGCGAACAACACCGCGACGACGGCCAGACTCAGGAAGAACTCAGTCACGGCCGGCTCTTCCTCCCCGTCGCGATGGCTGTGCCGACACCCGGCGCCCACGGAGGTCGACCAGCCCGGCCGCCGCCAGGCAGCGATTCTCGGCGGCGATCATCCGTCGCCGCTGGCCGACGGTGTGATGATCGTACCCAAGCAGGTGCAGGTATCCGTGCACCGCCAGCCGGATGAGCTCCGCGGCCACCGTGCCGCCGTGCTCCGATCGCCAGCGACGGGCATGATCGTAGTTGCAGTATATTTCGCCCCACGGACCGCCGTCGATTGCCCCCATCCCGTCGGCCAACGGAAACGCCAGCACGTCGGTCGGGCGGTCACGCCGCCGGAACCGTCGGTTCAGCGCGTGCATGTGCGGATCGTCGACGACGATGACGTGCACTGCGCCGCGGTGCGCCTCACGGCGTCCGATACGATTCAGGGCGCGCACGATGTCCCTGGCGGGGAGACGTACCCGGCTCACACCGCGCCACACTTTCACACGCAGACGACCCGATTTTCGGGGAGGATCGTCGTCCGGTGACGCGGGGCTGGTCGCGGCACAAATCATGACACAACAAAGCAGATCGACGCCGACGGCGTCAAGCGCGGAACCACTCCACAAGGCGTGTTGAAAGCGCGGGTGGCCACACAGGGCCGCCCCGATGAACACGTTGCGGTTCCATCGTAGGGGCAGACCTGTGTGTCTGCCCAAGGTGGTTCTTCAACACGTCCTACACGGGCGGACGCGATGCCCTGCGCCCCCGCGCCCCCTTGGCACCGTTCGCCAAGCCGCCGTTGGGAGTCGGTACCGTATCCTCTTCCTCTTCGCGCGTGACGGCGGACGGATAGTCGATCCGCTGGTGGAAGACACCCAGGAGGGTTTTCTGAAAACTCTCTTCGATCTTGTGGATGTCGCGCAGTGTGAGGTTGCATTCTTCCAGTTGACCGGCGAGGAACTTGTCCGCGATCACCTTCTTGATGGCGCTCTGCAACCGTCCCGGTTTGGGATCGTCCAAAGTCCGCGTGACCGCCTCGGTCGAGTCGGCCAGCATCACGATGGCGGTCTCCCGCGTCTGCGGCTTCGGACCGGGGTAGCGGAACTCCTCCTCAGGCACCGGCTCATCGGGACTCTGCTGCTGCGCCTTGTGATAGAAGAACTGCATCGTCGTCGTGCCGTGATGCTGTTCGATGAAGTCGATCACCGGGTCGGGGAGGTTGTACTCCAGCGCCAGTTCCCGGCCCCCCTTGACGTGCGATTCGAGTATAAGCGCGCTCATCGTCGGCGAAAGCTTGTCGTGCTTGCTCTTGATGTGACGCATGTTTTCCACGAAGTACTCCGGCTTCTCCATCTTGCCGATGTCGTGGAAGTAGGCGCCGACCCGCGCCAGGAGTGGATTGGCGCCGATCGCCTCCGCCGCCCCCTCGGCCAGATTGCCGATCACGAGCGAGTGATGATAGGTCCCGGGCGCCTCCAGCGACAGTCGCTTCAACAGCGGATGGTTGAGGTTCGACAGTTCCAGAAGCGTCAGATCGGTCGTGAAACCGAACAGCGACTCGAACACCGGGAGCACGCCGACCGCCAGCACCGCGCCGCCGATGGCATTGACCAGCCCATACCCCGCCGCCGCCAACATCCGGTGCGATTCCGTGCCGCGCAGCGATTCCAACAACACGATCGCCAGCAGATAGACCAGCGACCCGTACAGCGCGGGACGATAGAAATCATACCGTCGACGCACCACACGAAGACTGACCGCCGATACCAGACCGGCGGAGAGCCCGACCAAGAGGACGGTGTAGTCGAATCCGGTGACGATTCCGATCAGCAACGACAGGAAGACCGTCGCGATCAGACCGGTCGTCAGATCGACCAGGACCGTGACCAGAATCGCCGCCAACGGGATGGGAATCAGATACATCGCCGGCCAACCGGCGCTGTGCGCGAAACGCGTCGGGATCAGAACGATGGTCCAGACAACAGCCAAAAGCAGGATGACGGCGGTGCGCCTCAGGTAGGCGCGCCGAAAATAGCGGAAGTAGGCCCACATGCCGGAGACACAGAATCCGGCCAGAACCGCCCGCGCGACGATGGGAATCCAGCGCAGGAGTGGATTGCCGTACTCCTGCGATTCGGCCCGCACGCGTGCCAGCGCCGCCAGACGTTCCGCATGCACCGCGGAGACCCGCTCGTCCTTCGCCACGATCCGCTCGCCGCGAAAGATGCGCACTTTGTAGGGGCGAATCTCCGCCAGACGCGCCTGCCGTCGCTGCTCCGTGGTCTCATGATCATAGGTCAAGTTCGGCGCCAGCATGGTGCCGATCACGTGCACCAGCCCGGCCCGTTCGAGCGAATCGACACCGGGCACTTCGGCCAACTCGGCATCGAGACGGCTGCGGGCCGCGTCGACATCGAGAATCTGCTCGCGTTGGAGCGGCAGATCGCCGGCGCCAGGACGGCGCACCAGCACAAAGGGACTCTCGGAGGTGGGGAGGAAATGCCGGTCCGGAAAGAGCCCGGCGGAATATTCGCGCCGGATGACATCTTGCACCGCAAAACGCAGGGCCAGCCACCCACCTCCGATGCGCGGCGCGATCAGGCCGTCCAAGTCCAGCCAGGGAAACTCCTGCTCCAGCCGCTCCAGACGCAGCTTGGCGGAGATCGGCGCCGCCGCCACACGCTCGGCCCGATCAAAGAGAAAACCGATCGTCCGCTCCACCGAGTCGGCAATCGCCAGATCGTATGCCAAGACCGGCGGCGTGGCGCGTTCCACCTGACGCGCCTCGGCGTCGAGCTCCTCCGGAGTCTTCAGCACCGGGAAATCGAAGGGCGCGATAATGTCAGCCGCGGCGATGTCGCCTTCCCGCGGGAAATCGGGCGAATAGTACAACTCCTGCCGGGGGAACAACACGATCGACAGCGCGACAATCACGAGCGCCAGAAAGACATGGAACGCGGTCTGCACCCGGCGATAGCGCCGCGATTTCGACCAACGCTCCAGCCGCGCCCGCGACTTGGCGGCCAGCGACCGTTTGACCTTCAGCAGGAGTTGGAACATATGGACTGGCTCTGGTTAGGTGGCTGAATGGCCTCGCACATTGCGATATCCTGCACCGCACATGTCATCCTGAGCGCAGCGAAGGATCTGCTGTTTCTCCTGCTGAATCCAACAGCTGCGACTACGCTCTCGCCCCGCTATTCCCCGCATCCGCCCGCTTGTCGTTCTGTTCATGCGCCTCAAACGCCCGGATGATCGCGGCGACCAGTTTGTGCCGCACGACGTCGCGCTCGGTCAACTGCACAAAGCCGATTCCTTTGATCCCGCGCAGGATCTTCTCCGCCAGAAGCAATCCCGACGACGCCGGCTTGACCAGGTCGATCTGCGTGACATCGCCGGTCACCACCGCTTTGGAACGCTCGCCGAGACGCGTGAGAAACATCTTCATCTGGCCGACCGTGGTGTTTTGCGCCTCATCGAGAATCACAAAGGCGTTGTTCAAGGTCCGTCCGCGCATGAACGCCAACGGCACAATCTCGATCGTCCCGTTTTCCATCAGCCGGTGCATCTTCTCCATCGGCATCATGTCATAGAGCGCATCGTACACCGGGCGCAAATACGGATCGACCTTGGCACGGATATCGCCGGGGAGAAATCCGAGCGACTCCCCCGCCTCGACCGCCGGACGGGCCAGGATGATCCGGCTGACCAGCTTCGCCTTCCATTCGGCGACCGCCATCGCCACCGCCAGGTAGGTCTTCCCAGTCCCGGCGGGGCCGATGCAGATCGTGATGTCGTAGTTCTCAATGGAATCGAGATACTCCTTTTGTCCCAGCGTCTTGGGGGCAATGCGCTGCCTCGAGCCATTGGTGCCACCCGCGGCCTCCAACTGCGCCGCTGGGCCCTCGCCGCCTTCCATGACCACGGTGATGGCATAATGCAGGTAACGCTCCGAAAGTTCCCCAGTCTTGTCGATATGCGCCAACAGGTCGGCAAAGAGACGCGCCACGATATCCAACTTCTCCGGCTCGCCGACCGCAATCACCTCATCACCGCGCGCCGTGAGCGACACCCCCAGCCGCGCCTCCATCAAACTCAGGTAGACGCTGTGCCGCCCAAAGAGCACCCGCGGATCGGTCCCCTCGATCGATATGATTCTCTGGCTGCGCCGGTCAGTCATTCCCGTTGCCTAACCTGTAGCCCCGGTAAACAAGGGGCTTCAGCCCCTTGCACCTCAAGGTCCGCCATGCTGCCTACACCCTATCCGAACAACCCATCGCGGACAAGGGGCTTCAGCCCCTTGCACATCAACCCTCGCGGACAGGGGGTTTCTAACCCCCTGCGCTGTCGCCTCGCGCTGTCCCTGGGATTGCCTGTGCTCAACACGTGGCTGATGGGGTCTGACTCACCTCATCGATCCCCTGATCGGGGCGCCGGAACACTCCCTGTGGAACCGAGAGTGCCCTTGGCATCGTTTCCCCTTATATCGGTCGCCCCGCAGTGGCAATGATTGCATGCCAACACGATCAACAGGCAGCCGATGTCCGGGTGGGGAGAATATACTGCCGGGCGGACATTGTCGCGGCCCAATCTTCGCCCATCCTGTTAACCCTATTTCCCCAAATGCCTTATGCCTGGCTGGCGTGGCCCTGACCTTGGTCAGGGTATACGAAGGTCGCTGCCCGTTCCCGAGAACGCTGACTCAAGTGAGTCCACATGCAACGGCGCGTGCTTGTCCCCCTGACGCGCGCGAGCGCTTGACCATGTCCACTCTCCCGGTTCCTTAACGTACCCGCGGCGGACAGGATTGTACTCGATGTATTCGACAGCGCGACGAACCGCGCCCATGTCGGTCAGATTGCGATCGAATCCGCCTCCTGCCTGCCAGAAGCGATGAACCTCGCGGTTGCCGAAGGACGCCTTCAGAAGATCGAGTTTCTTCGGAGCAGTCTCGCGCCAGAGGGTCACAACACGGCGGGTGGAGGGTTCCTTGATGCGTCGGAGAATGCTGGGAATCGAGTGTTCCGCCCGCCTCGGATGAAGCAGCAGGTGCACATGATCCGGCATGAACACGTACGCCCAGAGGTCGAATTGCTCTATCTCCCGGGCGGCGTCAAGAGTCTCGACCAGGAAGTGCCGCACAGTGTCGTTGGTGAGGAGTTGCTGATTGCGGTGACAGGAGAATGTGAGGAAATGCGCGTGGCCGGGATCGTTGTAGGCATGGCGGCGCATCGCGTTTCTCTGGTGTCCTTGGTACACCCTGACCAAGGTCAGGGCCACCGGTCAGGGCCACCGGTCCGGGCAACGAATCACACCGCCCGACACAACAGCCCCTTCAGATACTCCGACTCGGGGAATGAGACGAGGATCGGATGATCGGCGGCTTGCGAAAGGCGACGGAGGATTTGCACGCTGCGGGCGGCATCGGTTGCCGCCCAGGCGATCATTTCCTGGAAGGCGGCGACACTCACCGCGCCCGAGCAGGAGAAGGTGGCGAGGATGCCACCGGGACGCAGCAGCTTCATCGCCAAGAGATTCAGGTCCTTGTAGGCGCGCAGTGCCTTCTCCAACTGGGATCGATTGGCCGCCAGCTTGGGCGGATCGAGAATCACCATGTCGAACGACCGCCCCTGATCGCGGAACTTGCGGAGAACCTCGAAGGCATTCCCCTCGATGGTCGACACGCGGTCGACGGCGATGTCATTGAGCGCCACATTCTGCGCAAGCAGCGCCAGCGCCGGCGCCGATGAATCGACACAGGTCACCGCACGCGCCCCGGATGCCAATGCATACACCGTGAAACCACCTGTGTACGCGAAACAATCGAGGACTTCGCGATCACGGGCATGCGTTGCGACGAGCGCGCGGTTGGCCCGCTGATCGAGATAGAATCCGGTCTTCTGCCCTTCATTCAGATCGACGACGAAGCGATGCCCGTTCTCGACGATCTCCACAGTCGGCGGCACGGAACCCGACACAACGCCGCGCGCCTCAGCCAATCCCTCCAATTCACGTGCCGAGCCCTCACTGCGTTCGATGATCCCTCCCGGATGCAGTTGCGCGTTCAGCTCGTCGACGAGAACCGCTTTCACCGCATCGATCCCGGCGGCCTGCGATTGGATCACGAGGCAGTCGCCATACTTGTCGACGATCAATGCGGGTAGGCCATCGGCCTCGGCATGGACCAAACGGAAGGCGTTGGTCTGTGGATCGGCGAAGAGATCGCGCCGGGCGGCGATCGCATCCCTCAGTCTCCCACGCCACCATGACTCATCGACCGAAACCGCCTCATTCCATTCCAGAAGACGGATCGCAATCTGGGAACGGGGATTGTAATATCCGTGGGCAAGGAACGCCCCATCGGCTGTCATGACCCGGACAATTTCCCCCGAGCCTGGCCTGACATCGCCGTCGATCCGCGCAATGGCACCGGAAAAGACCCAGGGGTGCCGATGGCGTGCGGCCTTGTCTTTGCCGGGTTTGAGGATGATGCGCGGTAGCATAGGGCCATGGTGGGCAGAGCCCACCCTACAAGGGACAACTTCGACAATATCGTAGGGTGGGCTCCGCCCACCAAGTCACTCCACATTGAAATCAAGCATCGAATAGAACCAATTCCCCGCGGTCTCGCCGCCCTTCACGCTTGAGCGCCTCGGTCGGCACCACATGCGCGTAACCGGCCGACAAGGCGACGCTCTTCATCAGCGGAAATGTTGCTCCGATGTCGATTTCCATCCCCAACGCCTTGTCGCGTTTCTCATCCGGCTGCGCAAACCAGAAATAGTGCAGATCGCATTGCCCGGACACCGGGCCGATGTTTCTGATGGTTATCTTGAGTGCCAAATCCTGGAGGCCGCGTTGCCTGGTGTCGTTCGGGATGTCCTCAAAATAGTCGGCCCAGCCGTAGAACTCGTGATTGGACGGATACGGTGCATCGAATGCTCTGTAGGCAGAGGAGTCAGAACGGTTGCCCGAGAGATAGTCGTACCACAGCCCGAGCTTGACTGCGCCCAAGTCGTAAGTGACAGATGAGGCAACCATGAAGGCGTTGACATCGAGGGTATCGGCGATCGAAGGACCCGGGTAGTACCATGTGCTCCTTTTCAGGCGCCCCAGTTGCCAATGAGCTTCTAGCCGGAGCCCGAATCTCTCAAGCGCAGATTCAAAACGCGGACCGAAAGAGAACCGCGACGTGTATCCCAACATGTCCCGCATTTCCCAATCGTGGTCGTACAGGAGGAAGAAGCTCTCTTTCCATCTTCTTGTCTGATGTGAAATCCACCACATCGCCAGACTCTTGTAGTCCCAATTGCCGTTCTCAATGTAGATGCTGTAATCTGATGTCAACGGCTGGCCCGACTCATTGTGCGCCCACGCGGTCTGACCCGTCCAATGTCCCCTCTGCCATTGCAGACATATGGCATCATGAGCCCTGGCCTGCTGCAGCCAATCCGAGCTACCCATGATGCGCTCTTCCTCGCACGTGAGCTCCTGCCTACCGCACCGGAGAGACCAGTGTCTCCATCTCAACTCAATGAAAGCGCGGTACGTATCCAAGAGGGCTACTGACGAGCGAGTTCCCCACGCTTGACTCCCTTCATCTCCCCACGTGCGGGCATCCTGGAACTGAACAAATGCGGTCACTTGGGGATTGACTATGCAACGGATCCCAAGCCGGGTGCGTTGCGAAAGAAGGAGCACTGGGCCCTCATCCCTCATCAGCGGCCGTCGATAGCCATCGCGAATCTCCAGCCGCGGACGGACTTGGGCACTGAACTCCCAACGTATGTCCTCGGCCGGAACGGGTCTGGCAATTCCGAAGATGGTCGCCGCGAGGGCAATTGCAGCGAGAAGATCGTATGGCCGACGCACAGGCATTCCTCTTGCTGGGCATGGTAGACCAAGCGTCCGTCCAATCTGTGCTTGTGAAACACGAGAGGCAAGGAGTTTGCTGCGCCGGCATGGTCATGAACACACCGCATCACCCCGGTTGACAAGGGGGCGACGGCGTCCAATCTTGGCATCGGATACGACAGCCGGGCGGACATCCGGCGTGTTCACGGAGGGGTAGACCTAACTGGTAAGGCAGCGGTCTTGAAAACCGCCGGGCCAAAAGCCCATCGGGGTTCGAGTCCCCGCCCCTCCGCTGATCCGCCGCCAGGAACCGATGTGCCACAGGTCTTCAGACCTGTGTTACCTGTTGCCAACGAGATTCACGGGTCTGAAGACCCGTGGCACACCCGCCCACCCCTTTGTTCGGCACGCACAGCCACGGGAGCGACTCGCCCCGCCGCCGAACCGAGCTTGCGACCGTCAATCGCCCTCACGCCGTCTGACGGCGCGCAAAGACCGTCTTCCTGAGGATGTCCTCCATCAGGCACCACTTCGTGAACGCCGACTGCAGGAGATTGGCGCCGACGAAGGCGGTGAACAGAAACCAGTACGGGCTGACAAACCAGCCCAGCGCCACGCTGGCGAGAACGAATGTCCCGGCGATGGCGCGAATGGTGTGTTCCAGTGACATGATGCGTTTCCTCCTTGTGTCTGAATCCATCTACAAGTCAAGAAACGGTGGGCGGAGCCCACCCTACAAAGCACGAGTTCGGATATCAAGGGTGGGCTCTGCCCACCAAGTTCGCAGATCAGGTACCCTGCGCACCTGATGACATCCGCGGACAAGGGGCTTAAGCCCCTTGTTGGCCCATCGAGCTTGCCGACGACGTCGATTGCGCAACCGCCTGGTGCCTTCTCCGGTTCCCGGCATAGTACAGAATGGGCACGGCGACCCGGCTGATCAAAAGGGACGCCACTTCGCCCGCCATCAGCGAAATCGCCAGCCCCTGAAAGATCGGATCGAAGAGAATCACGCCGGCGCCGACGATCACCGCCCCCGCGGTCAACAACATCGGCCGGAAGCGGATCGCCCCGGCGTCGATCACCGCCTCGGCCAACGGCATCCCTTGATGCAACCGCAGTTCGATGAAATCGACGAGGATGATCGAATTGCGGATCACGATCCCGGCGCCCGCCATGAACCCGATCATCGAGGTGGCGGTGAAAAACGCACCCAACAGGCCGTGCGCCGGGAGAATCCCGATCAGCGAAAACGGTATGGCGGCCATGACGACCAGCGGCGTCAACAACGACTGAAACCACCCCACCATCAGAATGTAGATCAGTATGAGGACCGCCGCGAAAGCCATCCCCAGATCCCGGAATACTTCGATCGTGATGTGCCATTCGCCGTCCCATTTCAGCGCCGGTTCCAGCGTCGTGGACGGTTGTGAGGCATTGAGAACCGAAAGCCGCGCCTGGCTGCCGCCGAACCGGGTCATATCCAGTTGCCGCAGCGTCCGGTTCATATCGCCGATGGCATAGACCGGGCTTTCGCGGACACCGGCGACGTCGCCGATCACATAGGTCACCGGCATGAGGTTCTTGCGGTAGATCGTCTTGTCGACGATCCGCTCATCGACACGGACCAACTCGGAGAGCGGCACCAACGCCGGTCGTGCCGGATCGCCTGTCGACCGGGCCAGGGGCGAACGTACCTGCAAGGCCAGAAGGTCGCTCGGCCCCGTCTTGCGACGGCGCGGCAACTCGACGACCAACGCGATGTCTTCCCGTTCGTCGGCGCGATGACCGATGTCGACCTGCAGTCCGGTGACACCCACCTGCAACGTCTGTGCGATCATCCCGGCGCTGATGCCGTGCATGGCGGCTTTCTCATGATCGACGACGAAGGTCAGCTTGCGCTGATCCTCCTCCTCATAGGCGTCGATGTCGACGACTCCCGGCGTGGAAGCGAATATCCCTCGCACGGCGCGCGCCAGTTGTGTTCGTGACGAATCGGTCGGACCGTAGATTTCCGCCACCAGGGTCTGCAAGACCGGCGGGCCCGGTGGGACCTCGGCCAGTGCCACCCGGGCGCGATAGCGACCGGCGATGGCATCGACCCGGGGTCGCACGCGCTTGACGATGTCGTGACTCTGATCCGAACGCTCGCCCTTGGGCAAGAGATTGACCTGGATGTCGGCCACGTGGGCGCCGCGACGCAGAAAGTAGTGCCGCACGAGGCCGTTGAAGTTGAATGGCGCCGACGTCCCGGCATAGATTTGATAGTTTGTCACTTCCGGCTCGACCCGGACCGCGGCGGCGATCTCGCGCGCCGCCTGGGTCGTCCGCTCCAGCGAACTCCCCTCCGGCATATTGATCACAATCTGAAATTCGTTCTTGTTGTCGAAGGGGAGCATCTTGACCTGCACCCATCCGATCGCCACCAATCCCATGGCCCCCATGAGGGCCAGCGTGATCACCAGCAGGAACATCTGCCGCGCCCGCGTTCGGTGGATCAATCGCCCCATCAGCTTGCGATAGACGCGGGTCGTCCATGCTTCCCGGTCGCCTCCATGCCCGCCGAGGGGGGACTTGCCGGATTTCCAGCGCAACACCCGCACCGCCGCCCAAGGGGTCACGATAAAGGCCACAATCAGTGAAAAGAGCATCGCCGCGGTCGCGCCGATCGGAATCGGCCGCATGTACGGCCCCATCAATCCACCCACGAAGGCCATCGGGAAGACGGCGGCGATCACCGCCCAAGTCGCCAGGATCGTGGGATTGCCGACCTCCGACACCGCCTCGACCGCGATCGCTCCCCATGACCGGCGCTGCTCGGCCGGCAGATGCAGATGGCGCGTGATGTTCTCGACCACGACGATGGCGTCGTCCACGAGAATTCCGATCGAGAAGATCAGGGCAAAGAGCGTGATCCGATTCAGCGTGAAGCCGGTGAGGTAGAAGACCAGAAGTGTCAGGGCCAGCGTCGACGGGATCGCCAACGCGATGATGATCGCCTCCCGCCATCCCAGACTCAGCCAGATCAGCACCGCGACGCTGACGACGGCGATCATCATGTGCCACAACAGTTCGTTGGACTTCTCGTCGGCGGTCTCGCCGTAGTGGCGGGTGATCGTCATCGTGACATCAGACGGGACCACCCGGCCGCGCAGATGCTCGATCTTGGCGAGAACGCGGTGAGCCACCTGAATGGCGTTGGTCCCCGGACGCTTGGCGATCGACAGCGTCACCGCGGCTTCTTCCTCCTGCGCAGGACCGTCGGCCGCGCCCCTGCCGAAGAGAACGACCTGCGCCAACTCCTCGGCACCATCGACCACCTGCGCCACGTCGCGCAGGTAGACCGGGGACCCGTTGGACACGCCGAGAACCACCTGCTCCAGATCGGCCGCCTCGCGGAGGAAACCACCGGTCTCGACCACGATTTCCGCATCCGAACGAATCAGCGCCCCGGCCTTCGACTGCCGATTGGCCTGCTGCAAAATCGGGATCACCGCTACAGCGTCGAGGTTCCGCGCCGCCAATGCCCCAGGGTCGAGTTGCACGCGGAACTGCCGCCGCAGGCCGCCGATGATGACCGTCTCGGAGACATCCTTCACCTGTTTGACTTGATCCTCGATCTCCGCCACCACTCGTCGCAACGCGTAGTGATCCGCCGTGGCGCTGTGGAACGTCAACGCCAGGATCGGCACATCATCGATCGACCGCGGCTTGAGCAGCGGGAACGACACGCCCGGCGGAATCCGATCGAAGTTTGACTGCAGCTTCTGGTTCAGCTTGACCAGACTGCGTTCCACGTCCTGGCCCACCAGATAGCGAACGATGACCAGCGACTGTTCCGGTTGCGAGATCGAGTAGACATACTCGACGCCGGGGATTTCCCAGATCAGCTTTTCCATCGGGGCGGTGACACGGTCGGCCACTTCCCCGGCGGAGAATCCGGGCACCCGGACGAGCACGTCGATCATCGGCACGCGGATCTGCGGCTCCTCCTCGCGGGGCAAAAGCACAACCGCGAGCGCCCCGAGAAGAACCGAGGCGATGATCAGAAGCGGCGTCAGCTTCGAATCGATGAACGTCCGCGCGAAGGCGCCGGCCAACCCCTGTGACTCCCGGGAACGGGAATGGCGCGACGTCACGATGGCTCCTCAATCGCGTCGCCGTCGGACAGACCGGCGGGGGGGTTCACGATCACGCGTTCCCCGTCCCGCAATCCGGCGAGCACTTCGATCTGATCCGTCGATCGCCGACCGGTGCGAACAAATCGTAGTCCGGCCCGATGTTCGTCGCTCGCCACGTACACGAGTTCCAATTGCCCGCGACGCACGAGCGCCGACAGCGGGATCGACGCCACCGCTTCCTCGCCCGTGGGGAGGAGCAGATGCCCGTACTGTCCGGCCCGCAGACCGGACGGATCGGGAAGCGCCAGCTTGACCACGAACGTCCGGCTGCCGGGATCGGCACTCGGCGACAACTCGTCGACAACCGCCGAGTACTCGACGGCGGCGACGGGCACGGAGACGCGAAGCGATTCGCCGAGATTGACGCGTCCGCGATATGCCTCCGGCACGGCGGCGACAAACTGCAGCGACGCCCCATCTTCCAGGGTGAAGAGCGGGCGACCGGGCACGGCCAGGTCGCCGACATTGACCGCGCGGTCTATGATGGTGCCGGAGAACGGAGCCGTGATCTGCGCATAACTCAACATCGCCTCGGCCTCCGCCCAAGAGGCCTCCGCGACCTCCTGGCGCGCCTTGACGCCGTCATACTCCTGCCGGGTGACGGCACCACCGGCCAGTAGAGTCTCGTAGCGCGCGAAATCTTGCGCCGCCTGCTCCCGCAGCGCCTGTGCCTGCGTCAACCGGGCCCGAATCTCGCGCGTGTCCAATTCGGCCAACAGTTCGCCGCGCTGGACCCGCGTGCCGATGGCGACGCCGATTCGCTCCACGCGCGCCTGTACCTTGGTTTCGATGTCGGCGCGATGACGCGCCGCGACCGTTCCCGCCTGCTCCACATGCTGCGTTCGCGGTGATCGACCAACCACGGACACCATAACCTTGCGCGCGGGATGGTCCTGTCCTCCTCCGGCCGAGGGCGTCGAGTGCCGGCATCCTCCGCCCAGCAACACGGCGGACACGAAGAATGGGAGGAAGAACCGAAGTGAGTAGATTTCTCTCATCATTGTGAAACTCCATCCTTAACCAACTGCATCCACCAATTCGATCAGGTCAACTACAAGTCACTTCCCCTCTCCCCACAGGGGAGAGGGCGGGGTGAGGGGTGCTGCCGCCTCGGATACACCGATGTTCCATCCGGCATCCATCGCCTCTTGCGCTCTGCCGCAGATCTCCGTAGGTCAGAAGCCCTGCGCTCCTGACGGGCGGGCCGATTCCCCCTCTGCGACTTGCGGTCCGTCCTCCGTTCGGTCCGTGGGCCGTCCCGCCGCCCGCCATTCCGGGAGTCCGTCAATCAGACGGCGCGCCCGAATGCCGTGACGACGCAAGAGCTCCACCGCCTCCACCGAGAGAAGACAATAGGGGCCGCGACAGTAGGCGACCACCTCACGATCGCTCGGAACCTCACCGAGACGCTGGGGCAATTCTCCCAGAGGAATCGACAGCGCCCCGGAAATATGACCGGCCTCGTATTCCCACAAGGGACGTACGTCGATGACGACGGCGTCTCCCGACTCGACCCGCTTCACCAACTCATCGTGCTCCACCGATTCGAACGTGTCACGTTCGTCAATGAAAGAACGGACTAACTCGCGCGCCTCGGCCGAGACATCGATGGCCAACGCGCGCAACGCGCGCCAAAAGGCCGCCACCTGCTCGCCCGCAATGGAGTAATGGACATACAGCCCCTCCTTGCGGGACTCCACCAGACCGGCTTCGCGCAAGGCGTGCAGATGCTGGGAGACATTGGAGACTGTCGTCCCGATCTCTCCGGCAAGGAGTTCGACTGTCCGTTCACCTTGTGACAGCAGATCGAGAATCTCCAAGCGGCGGGGATTGGCGACCGCCTGGCCGACGCGGGCGAATTGACGGTAAAGATCCGTCTTGTACCGAGTGGATGATCGGTTGGCGGCCATACTTCATTAGTTAAGCGAATACTGTAATAATCTCAAGCAGAAATACGAGGAGCGCAGAAGGTTGTTTGTTGATTCTTGGGATAATTGTATAATTTATTGTACTGCAATGTCTTAATTGACTACCCCTGCGGTATCCCACGGCCCAGACGTCATCGGTCAGGTGGTTGACAGCAGTGACACGCCCTCAGAATCCTGATTTGACTTTGCAATTCATCATCAGAACCACAATTGCCCCCGATCACGCCGGGAGACGGTCACTCCTCCGTTCGCGACCAGGTCGTCTGCGAATCCGGTCTTGAAAACTCGTTATGGCTCTTGACATTGTGACAGGTCATGGCGTTCATCCGTCGCTCGGGCTCGCGCCACAGCGCCAACCTCATCGTAGCTCTTTGAACCTCCGGCGATTCGGTGCCCGAGTCTCCATGACGAAATGCTCGGCATGGATCCCAATACCGACCCTCAGCACGACCAGAATAGCGTTGATTCTCCCCCCCGCGAGGCATCGCGATGGGGGAATCCTGTCCCGTACAGAGCCTTAACCGGGAAATCACTTGACTTTGGTCAAGGGTCTTATTCATTTGCACGTAGAGGATCCGTTGCGGCTGCCGTCAGCGGCGTATCCGCGCTGATCCCAAGTCATATCACTTGTTCTTCTTGTACGGCAGTTTGTCAGACACAAGACTGGGCTGAGGCGTTGCGTGACGACGCTTGAGGAACGCAAGCCGCGCTCAGACAGGGGGGCAGACACGAACGCTGTTTGTCTCCGTTTCACTGTCAACCGTGGTATGGACATGTAGTATGAGCGAGTGAGAAAGGCCTTTTACATGAAAACGCTGTTCATCTTCCTCGCGCGGGGGCGTGGTCTGTCCCGTCGCGCATGTTGCCTTCGTGCACTGTCCACGGTTCTCCCTCTGCTGCTCGTCATCAACGTTCTCGCGCCTCCGGCGGCGTGGACGGCGGGACCCGGGCGCATCAATCTCGGCACCGACGACGACCCCTATTTCGTCGAGGACAGTCTGACCGCTGAGGCCCTCAAGGCCTCGGCGCTCTCGCCGTCGCCGGCGTCGATCGCCGCCAATGTCGTGCGGTTGGGGAGTTGGACGACCGGCCTGACGCACACCGCGGGTGTCGGCAGCAGTCGGCTTCTGATCTTCGCGGTCGGATACGAGAACGGAAGTGACGTTGGCGTCAACGCCGTCAGTTACGGCGGTCAGTCCCTGACACGCATCGGCGGCGTGGCCGCCGGAACCTCGTCGATTGTCCGCACCGAGTTGTGGTATCTCAAAGAGGCGGGAATCACCGCCGCGGGCACGAACACGTTTACTGTGACCTGGGGCGGCTCGGCGCCGGCGTCGCCGAAGTACGGCGCGTCGACCTACGCCAATGTCAATCAGACGACACCGATCGGCCATTCGGCCGGCACCTCCGTCAACTCCAGTTCCCCGAATCCGATCACCGCGACGCTGAACGTCTTTGCTGGCGGCATGGCGGTCGCCGACGTCTTCTGCGGCAAGACCGGTTCATACACTTGGAACAACGGATACAGCGAAGGTTTCGATCAGTCGGGCAGTTCCAGCAACATGTCGGCGGCCGACCATTCCGAACCGGCCACCGGCACATCGGTTCCCAGCGCCACGCATTCGCCGAGCCCCAATCGGCATGTGCTGTTCGCCGCCTCCCTCGTACCGGAGGAGGCCGCCAGCGCCTTCGATTCGCTGAATATCTCGCAGCTCGACCCAAGCCAGTTCCCGCACATCTGCACCTATGTCGAAGCGCTCGATCAGTTCGGATATCCCGTCGGCGGCCTGACGGCCGACAGCTTCTGCGTGTATCAGGACAACAACCAGATCAACGGGTTCACGGTCCAGCAACTGACGCTCGATTCCTGTCGCACTGCCACTTGCCTGGTGATCGATGTCTCCGGCAGCATGGCCAATGGCGGGAAAATGACGGCGGCCAAGAACGCCGCGGCACAATTCGTGCGCAACATGGACATCTACGACCGCGCCGCGATTGTCAAGTTCTCCACTTGCTACACCGTCGTGCAGAATTTCACCGGGGACACCACGCTGCTGTTGGCCGCGATCAACGGTCTCAGCACGGGCGGATACACGGCGTACTTCGATGGCGTCTGGGCCGGTGTCGGCCTCACCGTGCCCGAGCTGGGCAGCAAGGCGGTCATCCACTTGACCGATGGGATGGAGAACAACAGCCAGAACTGCGGCGGTGGGAGCTCCCCCGATGGCTTGGGGGACGGCTTTGCCGATGATTCGGCGTTGATTGTCAACCTCGCCTTGGGGGCGGGGATTCCGCTTTATGGCATAACATTGGGTGGCAGTTTCGATCCCCAATACGTGCAGAAGCTCTCGTATGCCACCGGCGGCGCCTACTACAATGCTCCGACCGGCGCGCAACTTGATGCGATTTACACGCAGATCAAGACGCGGCTCTGCAGCCGCTATTTGATCTGCTACGACAGCCCCGACACGATCCAAAACGGCGACTGCCATGACGTCATCATCTGCCACCATCTGGGCAGCGGACAGTGCGTCGATTGCGACACCGCCAACTATTGCGAGAAGGCCCCGCCGGTGATCGTGCGCACCCCGGCGACGATCGCGCTCGACAACACCTGCCAGCGCTGGGGCACCACGGTCCAGCTCTGCGCCTACGTCACCGACGAGGACACGCCGCTGAACCAGTTGACGGTGAATCTGTTCTATCGCAACTCCGGCTCGTCGCCGTACACGTCGGTGCCGACCACGCGCACCGACAGCACCTTCTGCGCCTCGGTGCCGGGAAGCCAACTGGTCTGCGGCGGCGACAGCATTCAGTACTACTTCACCGCCTCGGATGGTTCGGTGACCGTGGCCAGCCCGGCGAACGCGCCGACCGGGCATCACGCCTTCCCGATCTGTCCCAACCATGCGCCCGTGTGTAGCGTGCCGAACGATACGACGATCTTCCTGTGCAATCCGACCAGTGTCTGTCTTCCGGTTTCGGGAACAGACCAGGACAACAACCTGGAGGGATGTACCAAGACCGCCGGGCCGGGCACACTGTCCGGTGGCCAGTGGTGCTATACCCCGTCGGGCAGCGAGACCGTCGGCGTGACGATCCGCTGCACCGACTCATGCGGACTGTACTGCGAAGACAGTTTCAATGTCACGTTCACCTTCAACGCCACGCCGGTCTGCAACATTCCGAACGACACTACCATCTTCCAGTGTACGCCGACACAAGTGTGTCTGCCGGTCTCGGCGACCGGCAATAACCCCGTCTGCGCCATCACCAGCGGACCGGGGACCCTCTCCGGCGGCAACTGGTGCTATACGCCGACCGGCGACCAGACCGTAACGGTGACGATTCGCTGCACCGACGCCTGCGGCGCCTACTGCGAGAAGACGTTCCATGTCACCTTCGACATCAACGACGCGCCGGTCTGCAACATCCCCAACGATACCGCGTTCTTCCAGTGCACGCCGACACAGGTTTGTCTCCCGGTCTCGGCCACCGACCCCAACGGCAACCTGACCGGATGTGCCATCACCAGCGGACCGGGGACATTGTCGGGTGGGCAATGGTGCTACACACCGTCCGGCGACGAAACCGTCACCGTGACCATCCGCTGCACGGACGCTTGCAGTCTCTATTGCGAGAAGACGTTCCATGTCACCTTCGACATCAACGACGCACCGGTCTGCAACATCCCGAACGACACCGCGTTCTTCCAGTGCACGCCGACACAGGTCTGTCTCCCGGTCTCGGCCTCCGACCCCAACGGCAACCTGACCGGATGTGCCATCACCAGCGGACCCGGTACCCTCTCCGGCGGCAACTGGTGCTACACACCGTCCGGTGACGAGACGGTCACCGTGACGATCCGCTGCACCGACGCCTGCGGCCTCTATTGCGAGAAGACATTCCATGTGACCTTCGATATCAACGACGCGCCGGTCTGCAACATCCCGAACGACACCTCGTTCTTCCAGTGCACGCCGACCCAGGTGTGTCTCCCGGTCTCGGCCACCGATCCCAACGGCAACCTGACCGGATGTGCCATCACCAGCGGACCGGGAATCCTCTCCGGCGGCAACTGGTGCTACACACCGTCCGGTGACGAGACGGTCACGGTGACCATCCGCTGCACGGACGCTTGCAGTCTCTATTGCGAGAAGACGTTCCATGTCACCTTCAACATCAATGACGCACCGGTCTGCAACATCCCGAACGACACCTCGTTCTTCCAGTGCACGCCGACGCAGGTTTGTCTCCCGTTCTCGGCCACCGATCCCAACGGCAACCTGATCGGATGCGCCATCACCAGCGGACCGGGCACCCTCTCCGGCGGCAACTGGTGTTACACGCCGTCCGGCGATGAGACCGTCACCGTCATCATCCGCTGCACCGACGCCTGCGGCGCCTATTGCGAGAAGACCTTCCATGTGACCTTCGATATCAACGACGCGCCGGTCTGCAACATCCCGAACGATACCTCGTTCTTCCAGTGTACGCCGACACAGGTCTGTCTCCCGGTCTCGGCGACCGGCAACAACCCCGTCTGCGCCATCACCAGCGGACCGGGCACCCTCTCCGGGGGCAACTGGTGCTATACACCGACCGGCGACCAGACCGTAACGGTGACGATTCGCTGCACCGATGCCTGCGGCGCCTACTGCGAGAAGACGTTCCATGTCACCTTCGACATCAACGACGCGCCGGTCTGCAACATCCCCAACGATACCGCGTTCTTCCAGTGCACGCCGACCCAGGTGTGTCTCCCGGTCTCCGCCACCGATGTCAACGGCAATCTGACCGGTTGCACGATTACTGGTGGACCGGGAATCCTCTCCGGCGGCAACTGGTGCTACACGCCGACCGGCGATGAGACAGTCACTGTCACTGTTAGGTGCACGGACGCCTGCGGTCTCTATTGCGAGAAGACGTTCCATGTCACCTTCGACATCAACGATCCGCCCACGATCGCGCTGGGCGACGACATCTCGCTGCCGCAGACCATCCCGCAGAATCCCGTCTGCATCACGTACATCCCGAACGACGTCAACGGCATGGCGGGCCTGATCGAATCGCTGGTGAGCGGACCTGCGGGGACGACGATCGACACGGCGCTGAACCAAATCTGCTTCACACCCCCCGGGACGGGGACCTACACGATCGTGGCCCAAGTCGTGGATCCCTGCGGTGCCGGCGACCGCGACACCGTGATGGTGACCATCTACCAGACCGCGCCGCCGAATTGCTTCATTCCCAACGACACGACGGTCGTGCAGTGCACGGCCGCCCAATTGTGCCTGCCGGTCTACGCCACCAGCCAGCATCCGCCGGTCACCTGTGTGATCGAAAACGGGCCGGGGACGCTGTCGGGCGGGCAGTGGTGCTACACACCCTCGGGCGATGAAACCGTCACCGTCGATATCCGCTGCACCGACACACTCGGCGTCAGTTGTCCCGGATCGTTCACGGTCGTCTTCGACATCAACGATCCGCCGGTCTGCAGTGTCCCGAACGACACCACCATCTTTCAATGCGCGCCGACCCAGGTCTGTCTCCCGGTTTCGGCCACCGATCCCAACGGCAATTTGACCGGATGTGCGATCACGAACGGGCCAGGGACGCTCTCCGGCGGCAACTGGTGCTACACGCCGTCCGGCGACGAAACCGTCACCGTGACCGTCCGTTGCACCGATGCCTGCGGTTCATATTGCGAGAAGACCTTCCATGTCACGTTCGACATCAACGCCGCGCCGGTCTGCACCGTGCCGAACGATACCACGATTTTCCAGTGCTCACCGACGCCGGTCTGTCTCCCGGTCTCGGCGACGGATGCCGACGGCAACCTGACCGGGTGCACGATCGTCTCCGGCCCCGGACAACTCAACGGCAACTGGTGCTACACACCGACCGGCGACGAGACCGTGACAGTGACCGTCCGTTGCAGCGACGCCTGCGGGGCCTTCTGCGAGAAGACCTTCAACGTGACGTTTGTCATCAACGACCCGCCGGTCTGCAACGTCCCGAACGACACCACGATCTTCCAGTGCGCGCCCGCGCAGGTCTGCCTCCCGGTCTCGGCGACCGATCCGGACGGCAACCTCACGGGATGCGTCATGACCGGCGGCCCCGGCATTCTCTCCGGCGGCAACTGGTGCTACACGCCGTCCGGTGCCGGCACGGTGACCGTGACGATCCGCTGCACCGATGCCTGTAATGCCTACTGCGAAGGGACATTCCACGTGACCTTCGTCATAGGCCAGCCGCCGCAGATCACCTGCCCCGGGAATCTGGCCGTCCAATGCATCGCAGAAGTGCCGCCGTGCAACCCGAGCGACGCGACTGTAACGGGCGGCACCGGGACTGTGACAGTCACCTGCTCGAGCACCAACAACGGCGCCGCCGGCTGCCCAGGCAGCCCGTTGGTTTACACGTACACCTACACGGCTACCGATTCCTGCGGAGCAACGGCCCAATGTCAACGGACAATCACCGTCATTGACGACACTCCGCCACACGTCGTAGGCACCTGTCCGCGCGACACGACAATCCAGTGCGGCGATCCCATTCCGCCGCCGGCGACGGTAACCGTGGCTGACAACTGTGATCCGAATGTCACGACGACCTTCCTCGAGCAGCCGAATCTCAACGGCTGCGGCGGCAATACCGGAACGATCACCCGCCGGTGGGTCTCGTACGACGTCTGCGGCAACACCAGCGTGTGCATTCAGGTGATCACGATCGTCGACACGCAGTCGCCGGTGTGCAATCTGCCGACCGAGCCGGTCAACTTCTCCCTCTGCGAGAATACCGACATCTCGGTTCCGGTCTCGGGCACCGACAACTGCGATGCGTCAGTGATGTGCTGGAATACCTCCAGTTACGGTACCGTGGTCAACGGCTCCTGGGTCTACAGAGCTTGGAGGACTGAATCGTTCACAGTCACGATCCGCTGCGCCGACGAGTGCGGCAACACCTGCCAGAGCAGCTTCAATGTCAATATCCAGATGAATGACCCGCCGACCATCGCCTTCGGGTCTGACCAGTCGGTCTTCCAGTGCGCGCCGGAGCAGATCTGCGCGACGTACACGGTGAGTGACCCGAACGGGATGAGCGGGCTGATCGAGGCGCTGGTGTCGGGGCCAGCCGGCGCCACGATTGACACCGCCGCCAACAAGGTCTGCTTCACGCCGTCCGGGACGGGTGCCTACACAATCATCGCGCGCATCACCGACACCTGTGGCGCCGCCGATCAGGACATGATCGTCTATCAGGTGACGATCAACACGCCACCCACGATTTCGTTGGGCAACGATACGACGGTGTCCCAATGCGCCCCCGCGTCGATCTGCAAATCGTACACGGTGGTCGACCCGAACAATGGTCCGTTGTTCGAGTTCTTGGTCGCGGGTCCACCCGGAGCGACGATCAACACCGATGCCAACCTGGTCTGCTTCACTCCGGCCGGCTCCGGCGTGTATACAATCATCGTCAAGGTGACCGATTCCTGCGCCGCCTCGGACTACGACACAGTCAACGTCACGGTCGCGCTGAATACGCCGCCGACGTGCCTGGTCCCCAACGACACGACCGTCTTCCAGTGCTCACCGACGCAGCTTTGCCTGCCGGTCGGCGGCAGCGATCCCGAGGGCGGCCCGGTGACCTGCCAGAAGATCAACGGTCCCGGCCAACTGGCCGGCGGCATGTGGTGCTACACGCCGACGACGGAGCAGACGGTGACCGTGACGGTCCGCTGCACCGACACCTGCGGCGCCTCGTGTGAGAAGTCGTTCAATGTCACCTTCGACGTCAACAGCCCGCCGGTGTGCAATGTCCCCGGCGACATGACGATCCGTCAGAACTGTGTCCCGCAAGAGGTACAACTGCCGGTCGGCGGCAGCGACGTCGACGGCAATTTCACCGGTTGTCAGATCGTCAGCGGCCCCGGGATGTTGAGCAACGGCAAGTGGATCTACACGCCCGCCGGTGACGGCCAGGTTTGCGTCACGATTCGTTGCTCCGATGCCTGCGGTGCCTCATGCGAAAAGTCGTTCTGTGTGACGTTCCTGATCGATGAGGACAACTGCGGCTGCCGCATCATCGTCTCGCTGGGCGACAATGACGGCACGATTCAGACGCTCAACGGCCAGCGCGTCAGCATACCGGTCAACTTCGACAGTCTCTTCACCGACATCGGCGGCTTCGACCTGTTGATCTGCTACGATCCCAGCGTGCTGGTCTTTCTGGGAGCCGACAAGGGGCACGTCATCGACTCCCTCCAGTGGGAGTACTTCACCTATCGCTACGGCGCCCAGGGCAATTGCACCGGCGGATGCCCGTCGGGCTATCTCCGCCTCGTGGGCATCGCCAACCTGGACAACGGCGTTACGCCCCCGGAGGGCGCCTATCATCCGATCGGGGCGATCGCCACGCTCACGTTCGACGTCTCCTCGGATCGCAACCTGATCAACCAATGCGTGCCGATCAACTTCTGCTGGTTTGACTGCACGGACAACGTGATCTCCAGCCGGTCCGGCGACACGACGTTCGTGGAAAGCCACATGGCGATCGACACGTGCCTGTCCAACGCCAAGGAGAATCCCGTCCCGGCCATCTGTTTCATCGGCGGGTGGATCTGTATCATCGAGCCGCCCGATGACCGCGGTGATATGAACCTCAACGGCATCGCCAACGAGGTCGGCGACGCCGTGTTGTTCACCAACTACTTCATCTACGGCGATGGGGTGTGGTCGGACGTCTGCGACGATGACGACCCGCCGAACTGCTACAAAGACGTCCAGATCCTGGCCTCCGACGTCAACGACGACGGCATCGTGTTGACCGTGGCCGACCTGATCTACATGATTCGCATCATCACCGGCGATGCCCAGCCCTATCCACCGGGCGGCCATCCGAAAGCGGCCACCGGCACAGTCGCGGACGTCCGCTATTCGATCGAGAACGGCATGCTCCGGGTGACCACAAACTCTCCGGTTGAGATCGGCGGCGCGCATCTGGTCTTCCACTACTCCGATCTCGATCTCGGCACTCCGACGTTGTCCGGCGCCGCTGCCGCGATGGCCATGAAATCGAACAGCACCGCCGACGAGCTGCGCATCATCGCCTACCCGTGGGAGCGGGGCGTCCACTTGTCCGCCGGCACGCACGAGCTGCTCAGCATCCCGGTGACCGGAGGTGGCCGCATCGATCTCACCACGGCAGAATTGTCGGATGCCTCCGGCGCCGTCTTGCCGGTGCGCATGGCCGCACGGTTCGTGCCGACGGAGTTCGCGCTCCAGCAGAACTACCCGAACCCGTTCAACGCCGGCACGGTGATCACCTTCGATTTGAAGGATGAAGCCGACTGGACTCTGGCGATCTACAACGTCCTCGGTCAGCAGGTCCGCGAGTTCAATGGACACGAGCCTGCCGGACGCGTGGCGGTGACTTGGGACGGAACCGATCGCTCCGGCCATGCGGCGGCTTCCGGCATCTACTTCTACCGGCTGCACGCCGCGTCCTTCACGGCGACGAAGAAGATGATGCTGGTGAAGTAGTCCTCTCTCCAATCGAGACCAACAGCCCCGCCCGGAGGATCTTCCGGGCGGGGCTTTTTCATGCGACCCTGTACGCGAGCTTGTCGAGAGAGGCAATCAATGCCATCGTAGAATCGGCTTCACGATCCCTCAGGTGTGCGGTCGCTCTTGGTCATTGCGCCGGAGGAAGAAGAACCGGGGGGAGTCTTACGACTCCCCCCGCTCACAAACGTGCTGTTCTTGAGCGTCAGACCAGCCCCTGATCCATGATGGCATTCGCCACTTTGATGAAGCCCGCGATGTTGGCGCCGAGCATGTAGTTCTCGGGCTGGCCATACTCCTCGGCGGTCGTCCGACAGGCGTGATGGATCGACTTCATGATACCGTGCAGGCGATTGTCCACTTCCTCGCGCGTCCAGGACAGGCGCATGCTGTTCTGCGACATCTCCAGTCCCGAGGTCGCCACGCCGCCGGCGTTGGCGGCCTTGCCGAGGCCGTACAGCACCCTGTTCTGCTGGAAGACTTCGATGCCCTCGGGCGTCGTCGGCATGTTCGCGCCCTCAGAGACGCAGGTGCACCCGTTCTTCACCAGCATCTTGGCGTCCTCGCCGGAGACCTCGTTCTCCGTGGCGCAGGGCAACGCGATGTCGCATGGGACAAACCACGGGCGCTTGCCTTCATGGTATTCGCATTTGTACTTGTCGGCGTACTCTTTGATGCGTCCCCGCTTCACGTTCTTCAGTTCCATCAGGAACACCCACTTCTCGGCGTCGACGCCGTTCTTGTCATAGACGGTCCCATTGGAGTCCGACAACGTGATCACCCTGGCGCCCAGTTGACGGGCCTTCTCGGCCGCATACTGCGACACGTTGCCCGAACCGGAGATCGCGACGGTCTTGCCCTGGAACGATTGCCCGCGCGTCTTCAGCATCTCTTCGGCGAAGTACACGCAGCCATACCCGGTGGCCTCGGGACGAATCAGCGACCCGCCCCAGTTGAGCCCCTTGCCGGTCAGGACGCCCTCGAAGGAGTGCGTCAGCTTCTTGTACTGTCCGAACAGATAACCGATCTCCCGACCGCCCACGCCGATGTCCCCGGCAGGCACGTCGATGTCGGCGCCGATGTGGCGATAGAGCTCATTCATGAACGCCTGGCAGAACCGCATCACTTCGTAGTCCGACTTCCCCTTGGGATCGAAGTCGCTGCCGCCCTTGCCGCCGCCCATGGGAAGCGTCGTCAGACTGTTCTTCAGTATCTGCTCGAACCCGAGGAATTTCAGCTTGCTGAGATTGACGCTCGGGTGAAAACGCAATCCGCCTTTGTAGGGACCGATGGCGTTGTTGAACTCCACGCGGTAGGCACGGTTGACGTGAATCTCACCCTTGTCATCCTGCCAGGTGACACGGAAGATGAACACGCGATCCGGCTCCGACATGCGTTCGAGGATCTTCGCCTCGAGATACTCGGGATGCCGTTGCAGGCACAACGACAGGGAATCGACCACTTCCCGCACCGCCTGGTGAAACTCCGGCTGGTTCGGATGAGTCGCCGTCAAGTTCGCCATGAACTTGTCGGCAAACTCCTTGGGATTGAACGCGGACATGCAGACCTCCTTGAATCATGACATAATGTGATGTGAAACGACTATCCCATGCAGGCGAACTGGTACAACGGGGCATTGCAGGTCACTGCGCGGACACCAACTCTCTCCGGACAAGTCAACCGACGCCGGGTCGTTCGGATGGCTGGGAGCGTTTCTGTCCGTCATGTGACAGATTTCCCGACCCAAGCCGTCGCCCACCATGTACCGGCCGCCGCCCCAAGTCAAGGCGGATCACCGAACGCGCGTCCATTTTGACACTTATTGATCCTTACATTGCCAAATGGAACAGCGTCCGTAGGTCAGGAGCCCTGTGCTCCTGACGAGCTCTTATTTCATTCATTTGGCAATCCTCAGCAAACGATCTTTTCATGGTCGACGGGCGGCGCGGAACAACCCGCGATGAGACCGTCGACCGACAGAAGACGCGCAATCACATGATGCGCTGTCGGCTGCCGTGTCTTCTACGTTCGTCCTTCGGAGTCCGGATCGAATGTGCCGACAAAAACCGTGTGATACCTGACAAAAACCCACTTGGCACAGACTGGGACACGTGGCCTCGGCGACGACCGCGCCCACCGGCAAACAAGGGGCGTAAGCCCCTTGTTCACCGTCGCTGGAGTGGGATCTATCGATTGCGAAACCGTGCCGATCCTCAAGCAACCCGAGGATACGCGAGTCTACCGGGCGCTGACGAATTGACGGGCGAAGGCGGCCGATGAGAGCTTCGATCCGGTCGCCCGCGCGATCATCTCATTCCAGGGATGGCGGGCCCCCGGACGGTAGACTGTGTCCATGAAGAACCGGCCGATCCGCGGGTCATTCGCGAAGCTCGCACTGTGCGGATCGTTGCGACCCAGCACGTTTTGACGCAACGTCTCGGCGAACTGCGCCGCCAGCAGTTCTCCCATCAGGTAGCTGTGATAGTAGACCGGCGATGTGGCGATGTGAATCTTCGATGCCCAGTCCGGTTGATTCCGTCCCGCCGGACGGGTCAGCAGTTGATACTTCTCGACCAAGTCCCACCACAGCGTGTTGAGGTCCTGCTCCGGATTCCCGTACAACCCGCGCTCGAAATGCAGCATGACCTGCGACCAGCGGCTGAAGATCAGCTTCTCGGCGCGCATCGACTGGGCACACGCCTTGGCCACCCGGTCGACATCCGCCTTCTGCGCGCCGGTCTCATCGATCAACCATTGGGGATTCCCCGCCAGTGAGCCGAAAAAGAGCGCCACCGCCTCGGTGGTCAGCGAATGCGCGGCGTCCCGCAGAAGCCAGGGGAGCGACGGATCATTGTAATACGAGTAGGTCGCATGACCCAGCTCGTGCTGGAGCGTGTTCATCCAGTTGTAATCGGGACGAATGTTGCAGACGATGCGCGCGTCCCCTTCGCGATCGATGTCGGTGCTGTAGGCGTGCTGGTATTTCCCCGGCTTCTCATAGAGATCGCTGTGGGCGAGGATCGTGTCCACCGGCATGCCGATTCCAGCGAAGTACGCCTTGGCGATCGCCACCGGGTCCTTTCCGGTGAAGAACCCATCCAGATTCACATCGTAGACTGACAATGCCTCCTGGAAGAACCGGTTCTGATAATGCCAGGGTCGCAGTTGGTCGCGGGGGATGCCCAGACGAACCGAGAGCACCGAGTCGATCTGGGCCTTCAACTCGATGAAGGCGCCGCGCGTCAGGCTGTCCAACTCAACGAACAGCCGCTCCAGCTCCTCCGGCTCGATCTCGGTGAGCTTCAGTTGCATCTCGTAGAAATCGGCGAAGCCGACCGAACGGGCGGCTTGGTTGCGCAGCCGGGCCAACTGACGCAGATCCGCCTCCACCACCCCACCGATCGCCTTGCTCGCCGTCCAGACCGCTTCCAGCTCACGGGAATCGGTCGACGCGCGCAGGATGCTGTCCACCGTGTTGTCCGAGAGCTTCCGCCCGCCCACGTCGGCGCGATAGGTGTTGAACTTCTGCTCGATGCTGGTCTCCAGCGCCGTGATTTGCTCCAACAACGTCCCAGCGATCTGGTTGCCCATGTACCCGAGGTACAGGAGTTCCAACTGGCGACGCAGCAGGGAATCGGTGACCTGTCCCCCGTCGCGGAACGCCTTGATCCGCGCGAAGGCGGCCGTATCGGAATGCAGGCGACGGTATTCGAGCTCCAGTGCATTGTATCTCTCGTAGGCGCTGTCGGCGCCCGAAGTCGACGCAATGAAGTATGCCAGACTGCTGGCGCGACTCAGCGGGATGGCCTTCGCCTCGTATTCGGCCAGAAACGTCTTGAAATCGTCCTGTGTCACTCCCGTTCCCATGGCGTGGATCGCCGATACGACCACCACAACAACGCCAACTCCTACTGCCAAAGCCACTCGACGCATCTCTCCTCCATTCTCCCCGGCCTGCCTCTCTGGGCAGATACAGCCTATTAATCACACCATATCATCCATCCCGGTCAACCGCAATCGTGCCGCGCCTGACATCATGTTGATTTCCGCAACGCCCCGGCAGCGTTGACTTCCCCAACACTCGGGTGGCACGCACAGGCCCTTCGACGCCGCATGTCGAAGGGCTTGTGCGTGGGATTCCAGCAGGGGCTGTCCCAAAAGGCCCTAACGGGCGACCGACCGCCTTGTCGGTGCGCGCCACCCGCCCTCGGGGGGCGCATGTATGCAAAAAGCTACGCGACGCGGGGGCGCATGGCGTGCACTCTCTAAACTTGGGTCTTTGGAGCGTCTATGAGAATGAGAAGCTCAAGGTACGTCGGGGGTTTCGGCATGTGTAATGCGCCGCTGACGACCCCTCACCCCTTCGACTTCGCTCAGGGCAAGCCTCCCCTCTCCCCAGAGGGGAGAGGGGAAGAATCTGATCCCCCTCTCCCTTCCGGGGAGAGGGATGGGGTGAGGGTCCTGGAATGCTCCGTTCATATTGTTAGGAGGCTGCTGAAAAACTCAGGAAATGCGGATCGACCCCACCATTGTCATCCTGAGCGAAGCGAAGGATCTGCTGTTTCTCCCTATGAGAACAACAGCGGATTCTTCGCCCCGCCAGAGAGCGGCGGGGCTCAGAATGACATGGATTGGCCTTTTTCAGCATCCAATTAGACGCTCTCAAGGCTTGTTGAATACTGCCAGAAGGCACAATCGCCCTCGACATTTCCCGACCCGGTCAACACCCCCTTGCCGCCGCCGTTGATTCTCCGTATCTCTATCTCGACGCCGTGGCCGCCAGGCCCTGTATCCGGACGACCAACGATGTCCCCTCTCCTCGACCTGCTGGCAGCAAACAACCTCCTGCTCTTGTTCACGGTCATTGGGTTGGGATATCTGATCGGCAACATCCGTATTCACGGCTTCAAGCTGGGCGTGGCGGCATTGCTGTTCGTCGGCATCGCTTTCTCCGCCGTCGATCCGCGATTGGTCCTGCCGGAGCACATCTACGTCATCGGTCTGGTGTTGTTTGTCTATGCCATCGGCCTGCAGGCCGGGCCGGGGTTCTTCGCCTCGTTCCAGAAACGCGGGCTCGGCGTCAGCACGATGGCTGTCCTGATCCTACTGGGCGGCGCCGTCGTGGCCGGATTGACCGGCCGCCTCTTGGGATTGTCGGCGGCCGCGACCGCCGGTCTGTTCTGCGGCTCGCTCACCAACACACCGGCGTTGGCCGCCGCGGTGGAGGCGATCAAGAACATGTCCCCGGCGCTGCCGCCGGACCAACTCGATTTGCTGCTGAACAGCCCGGTGGTGACCTATGGCTTGGCCTATCCGCTCGGCGTGTTGGCCGCCATTCTCTGGATGTTCATCTTCGCACGGGTGTTCAAGATCGATTTCGCCCGCGAGACCGCCGAACGCGCCCATGAAGCCGAGGCCGATGCGGTCACCAGCCGCACGTACCGCATCACCAATCCCGCCGTGATCGGACGCACCGCCGATCAATTCCTGGCCGCGCTGGAGAATCCCAATTTCGTCCTCAGCCGGATCAAGAAGGGTGACACCGTCCAAGTCGTCGAGCCGGATACTATTCTGGGGGCGTGTGATTCACTTGTGGTGGTCGGTCCGGCCCGGGCGCTCAAGACCGTCCACCTCTTTCTCGGCGAAGAATCGACGGAGCGTGTCGCCGAACGGCGGGACGACACGGCCTACCGCTGGTACTTCGTCTCCACTCCGGCGGTCGTCGGCACCGCTGTGGGGGAACTGCGACGGCGCCGCGCCTATGTCGGCACGATCACCCGTCTCCGCCGCGGCGACGCCGAATTCGTTCCCTTGCCGGCCACAACACTTGAGATGGGCGACCGCATTCTGGTGGTCTCGCCCCGCCAGGAGGTCGACCGCATCACCGCCTTCTTCGGCGATTCGCTCCGATCCTTGTCCGAGACCGATTATCTATCGTTGTCTTTGGGCATCGTTTTGGGCGTTTTTGTCGGTATGGCGCCGATCCCGCTGCCGAACGGCACCACCTTCCGGCTCGGCTTTGCCGGCGGTCCACTGATCGTCGGCTTGATTCTTGGGCGCCTGGAGCGCACCGGCCCGATCCAATGGGGACTGCCGTTCAATGCCAATCTCGTCTTGCGCCAGATCGGTCTGGTCTTCTTTCTGGCGGCCATCGGCACCAAGGCGGGACGGGGGCTCGGGGCCACGATCCAGACCGGCGCGTTCGGCATGGTGATCGCCGCCGTCCTCATCGCCTCGTTTGTCGCGGTCGGGACCCTGTTGTTCGCCCATCGGCGCCTGAAACTGCCGATGTCCGCGGCGATGGGAATCCTCTCCGGCGTTCAGACCCAGCCGGCCTGTTTGGCCTACGCCAATCAGCAGGCGCAGAACGACCTGCCGAATCTCTGGTATGCCGCCGTGCAACCGGCCTCGATGATCGCCAAGATCATCCTCGCCCAGATCATTGTCACGACACTGTTGTTATAACCATCCAACGCCGAGGTCCGATCACATGACAACCGAGGACAATCGCCATCCCCGCGGGTTCTGGTTCATCTTCTGGGGCGAGCTGGCGGAGCGTGCCTGCTTCTATGGCATGAGGACTCTGCTTCTGCTCTATATGGTCCAGAAGCTGGGCTATAGCGACGCCAACAGCGCCACCGTCGCCTCCCTGTTCACCGCCTCCTGTTACATCCTGCCGCTCGTCGGCGGGTACATCGCCGATCGCTGGCTGGGAAAGTTCAAGACAATCATCTACTTTGCGATCCCCTACCTGATCGGACAGATCATCCTCGGCACCTGGTCGACCGAAGTCGGGCTCTATGTCGCTCTGTTCCTTCTCGCCGGTGGCTCCGGATCGATCAAGCCGAACATCAGCACGCTGATGGGCCTGATGTATCAAGAGCAGGGCAAGAGCCACCTCCTCTCGCAGGCCTTCTCCTGGTTCTACATGGCAATCAACATCGGCGCCGCCTCCACGACCCTGACGTTGCCCTTCATCCGCGATCACTACGGGTACCGCACCGCGTTCATGGCGCCGACGGTGCTCATGGCGGTGGCATTGGCAGTCTTCTACCTCGGCAAGAAACACTACCCGAAAGAAGTGATCCGTCGCGGCGCCCGTGCCGAGAAGACGCCCCAGCAGCGTCATGAGGAGCGCACGACTCTCGTGCGCCTCTCCGGCTTGTTCGTGCTCGTGATCTTCTTCTGGTCGGTGTTCGATCAGTCGTACTCGACCTGGACCTTGTTCGCGCGCGACTACATGGTGCTCGACACGGCCTTCGGCCGCATCGCGCCCGATGCCATCCAGGGGATCAACCCAATCCTGATCATCGCCCTCACCCCGCTGTTCGCCTGGCTCTGGTCCCGGACCGACCGGAGTGAGACGGTCCGGCTGTCGTCGCCGAAGAAGATGCTCATCGGCTTCTTCCTGGTGATCCTCTGCATGGGGACGATGGCGACCGCCGGCTTCATCTCCGCCACGACCAAGGTGTCGATCCTGTGGGAGGTCGGCGCCTACATTCTGATGACGATGGCGGAATTGTGCATCTCCGTGATCGGTCTCCAGTTGGCCTTCGAGGAGGCCCCCAATCACATGAAGTCGTTGATCACCGGTGTCTGGCTGTTCACGATCTTCGCAGGCGATGTCCTGGCCGGCTTCTTCTCCCGCCTGTACACGCAGACGACACCGGGCATGTACTTCAGCGGGCTGACCATCATGATCGTGATCGTGACCGTGCTCTTTGCCTATGTCGGGCGGCGCTTCGAGCACAAGAAGACGGCGTCGGCCTGACATGAGATGACGTCCCAATGCGTGCCGCCGGCATCGGCGGCCCAGAGGTGAATGTGAACCCCATGATCAAACCCCCGCCCGGCGGAGCGCGTGAATCGCATGGTCCCGACGAATGCCCGTTCTCGTCGTTTGCCCTGCACGCCGATCTATTGCGCGGCGTGGCGGAAATGGGCTTCACGCATCCGACGCCGATTCAGCGGGATGCCATCCCGCCGGCGTTGGCGGGGCACGACATTCTGGCCTGCGCCATGACCGGCTCCGGCAAGACGGCCGCCTTTGTGCTGCCCATTCTCCACCAACTCCTGGGGAAACGGCGCCACACCACCCGCGCGCTGATCCTGACGCCGACGCGGGAGTTGGCGGCGCAGATCGCCGACCATCTGGAATTGCTGGCCACCCACACGCCTCTGTCGGGCGCGCCGGTGTTCGGCGGCGTCGGCATGGGACCACAGGAGCACGCGTTTCGCCGCGGGGTCGACGTGATCGTGGCGACACCGGGACGGCTGCTGGACCATTTCCAGTATCCCTACGCGCGGCTGAAGGGGCTGGAGATCCTCGTTCTGGATGAAGCCGACCGGATGCTCGACATGGGCTTTCTCCCCGACATCCGCCGGGTGCTGGAGCATCTGCCGCCGCGCCGGCAGACGCTGCTCTTTTCGGCGACCCTGCCGCCGCCGATCGTCGCGCTTGCGAAGGAAATGCTGAATCGTCCCGTGGCGATCAACATCGATCGCCAGTCCGCCCCTGCCGTGGGCATCACCCAGGCGGTCTATCCCGTGCGCAAGGAGCTCAAGCCGGTGCTCCTGCTGGAACTGTTGCGCCGCGGTTCGATCCGAAGCGCGCTGGTCTTCACGCGCACCAAGCACCGCGCCAATCGTGTGGCGGAATTCCTCAAGCGGCGCGGCGTCGCCTGTGAACGCATCCACGGCAACCGCAGCCAGGGCCAGCGCACCGAGGCGCTCAACGGATTCAAGCGCGGGCTCTTCCCGGTCCTGGTGGCCACCGACATCGCCGCGCGCGGGATTGACGTCGAGGCATTATCCCACGTCGTGAATTTCGATGTTCCCAGTGTGCCGGATGCCTACATCCACCGGGTGGGACGGACGGCCCGCGCTTCGGCGCTCGGCGATGCCTTCACGTTTGTTTCCGGGGAGGAAGAGGCGGATTTGCGCGCCATCGAGAAGGCGTTGGGAACCCGTCTGCCGCACCTGACACTCGACGGCTTCGACTATTCGGCGAAGCCGTCCGAGAAACTCGAAGTGCCTATCGCCGAACGGATCGCGGCCATCAAGACGCGCCGCGCCGAAGAGCGTGACCGCACCCGGCACAAGGCCGTACGGCGCTCATCCGCGCAGACGCTCCCGCACGCACCAACCAAGACCAAAGCGGTACCGAGAACCAGACCTGCGCCGCCGGTGCCCAAGCCGGAACCGCCCGGAGGCGGCTATGGCCGCCGTTCCCGCCCGACCACGAAGACGACTCCGCCGAGACCCCGACGCCGACGGTGAACACACCGACGCATTGCGTGCACGGACACAGGGGCAGGCGATCCCGAACAACACGCAACGGATCGCATGCCGCGTCCGGCGATGAATGTCGTTCCCACAAACGGATTCACAGCCCCATCCCTGTGCTGTCGGGTGCCCACACCCGACAGCAGCGCCGGGTGTGGGCACCCGGCGCCACATGGTTTGCCGCCAGGTATGCCGGTTATGAAACTGATTCTACGGGATCCTTGATACGTGGAGAATCTATCGGACCACGACCAGCTTTTTGACCGCGGTATGTCCCCCGGCCCGGATAACGTAGAAGTAGACGCCGCTGGCGATCCGGTTTGCGCGGTCATCTTCACCATTCCACTCGACAATCCGCAGACCGGCCGTCTGATACTCATTCACCAGCGACCGGACCTTCTGCCCCAAGGTGTTGTAGATCGTCAGCTCCACGTGGCAGTCGGCGGGCAGTCCATAGCGGATGACCGTGCCACCGCCCACCGGATTCGGATAGTTCTGCTGGAGTTCGAATTCTCCGGGAACGGGCAACTTCGGAACGACGGTGACCATGACCGCCACCGACGATGCCGGCGGGGGCGATTCCGGGGCGCGTGAGGGCGGGCCGCCCCGCAATGCCAATGTCGACAGCGAGCTGCCGAGAAAACCGATCCCCAGCCCGACGAAGATCGCCACGCTGCGCCTGATGCGGATATTCATAACGGCTGCCGCCTATTTCGTGGAGGCGTAGAGCCGGGAATAGACGCCGGCGATCACGCTCTCACCGGCCGTGTAGGCATGGATCACGAACATGTACCGCCCACCGGCGTATTCCGTCCGGGCGGGAAACTCCAAATACATCTTGACGATCCGGGTGGCACGTGGCGGCAGCGTGATCTCGCTTTCGCTGAACCGCAGGAACGAGGCATCGGGCGCATCGGAGAATCCGCCGGTGAGCGTCGCCAGCGAGTTGTCTACCGTGCGGCTGGCCAGCCGGATTGTCTCGATGTGTTCGCTGCGGTTGGTGATCTCCAGCAGAACGCCGGCGGCCTCTGCCACGTCATAGACGCGGCCCGGCTCGATGCCGGTCAGCGTGATCTCCTCCGGTTTGAGGGTGAAATCCGCGCTGGCCGTCGAGGCCACGACGGCTTCAACCGGGTCGGCCTTCACCGTGTCGGTGCTGAACAGCACGCGGGTCTTCAATCCGTAGGCGAGGCACATCCCCCCGTCGTTGCCGCCCAGCGTATGCGACCAGATCGAGGCCTGGTATTTCCGGCCGAGATACCGCTCGTCGTCCGGGACCGTGATCAGGATGTCCGATGTGGCCTTGGCGCCCCTTTCCAGAGTGAAGGTCGTCTGCGTCAGCGTGATCCAGCCCGTTGCCGGCACCGGTTCCGAGCCACCCTTCAGCTCGCTGGAGTCGGGCGCTTGCACCTCCATCACCAGCTCGACGGAAAAATCGCTGGTGTTGGTGACAATCAGACTGAGGTTCGCCAACTGCTTGAGGTTGTAAGTCTGGCCGATCTGGAGGTTCTCGATCGCCACTTCGCCCAATTGCGTGCTCAGCCCCCCGGCGTGGGAGGGGTACGGCGACATCACCACAGCCGCCGGCGCGCACAGCACCGCAAGGAAGAATCCGATTCTTCTCATTCTCATCGACTGCCCCATGACTTCCCGGCCCACGGGAGTGAGCCGATTTCAGACCGATGGACCGCCCCGGCTCAACCGGCCGCTGCCGTGACCGTGACCACGATCGTCTGCTGTGTCGTCACCGCCGTCGAAGTCGGCGCATTGAACCGGAACCAGAGCGAACGCGTGCCCGACACCGCGACAGACAACCCGGTCTGATTCCCGGCGAATTTGGTGCCGCTGCTGGGGGTCGACGAGGTCGAGAGCGCATGGTTGGCATAGGTGAAACTCACCGCTGTGGGCCCGGAGGAGTTGAACTGCGCCAGGAGCGCGAACTCCTCCGCGCCGGAAGGCGCCGCCTGAACCGCCGTCCATCCGCCCGGATTGGCCAATGACAACGAGTAGGTCTCGGTCACATTGCCGTCATTGGTCACCGTCGACGCCGAGCCGGATACCGTCTCGCTGCTCGCCAAGACAGTCCCAAAGGCAATGGGTCCCGTGGCCGACACACTCAGGTTCTGGATCATCACGGTCACATTGATCGTCGCCGGATTCGCCGCCTGTGCCGACGAAACCCAGAGTCCCAGCAGCGCCAATGCGATCACAGGGATGAGACCTGCTGCGGTTCGTTTGCTCATCACCCTTCCCCCTCCGTTATGCGATCATCGAATCCTCTTGCTCTGTAATGGCTCTATCGGATGAATTCCCCACATTAGAAGGCCGGATCGAGACGGTTCCGTTAAGGCATTGTCGCCGTTACGGTTAATGTAGCAGAGTACTCGCTGTATGAGGTCGTTGTCGTGGGTGTCTGGATCCGAAACCAAAAGTTGATGCTGTCGTTGACGGCCAGATTCGTGGCGATCGAAAAGTCCGTATTGTATGCCGAAATATTATTCCACGGTCCGGAGACGCTCGTCGTCGACCATTGCGCCCGAATCGAGTCGGCGCCGTTCGTCGTGGCACTGAGCGCCCACGTGTTGACGCCCGCCGTCAACTGGCTGATTCTCGCCGCGAAATTCTCCAACTCCGTGCCGTCATTTCTGATGATCGTCGTTTGCGAGGTCAGCCAGGTGTTCGGCGGCTGGGTACCGAATGTAAAAGTCGAGTTGCTGACGATCACGCTGATCGTCGTCCGCGCCGTCATCGGCAGCACGGCGAGCAAGGCGACAGACAGCCCGATCGACAATTTCCCGATGATCGGTGCCCTCCGGCCATGATCGTGAACATCGCGCACGTCGAGATCCCCCCGTCACTCACTGTCGCAGCATCGCCTTCGGGAGTGCACCGTATTCAGTATCGACAAACAACGATGCGGGGTTGATGCGAACCGGCGGATCCTCACTCACGTCCTCGCATCAAGAGAGAGCCGGTCGGACGGGGGACCGCACAGACGATTTCGCAGCCCCCATCAAGTGCTGTGAAGTACCCTCGTCCGACAGCAGCGCCGGCCATGTGCGCCCGGCGCCACCGAGTCGTCTGTTGGGTATTCTGTTGGGTATGGCGACTATGAGACCGATTCTGTGGAGATGAGGTTCAGCGGTCCGCCGCGGCGATTTGCCCTCTGGATCGCCATGCGACGAGCCGGCAGTTACCGCGTTCTGACATGGACATCCAAGACACCGCTACTTGATAATCACGATCTTCCCGACCTGCGATCCCAGCTTCGAATCGACGCGGTAGATGTAGATCCCGGAGGTCACGGCCTGCGTGTTCCGCGACACCACATCCCACGAGATCTTTGATGAGTACCCGGAGAGGTTCTCATCCGGATGATCCAGCGTTCGAACCAGGTCCCCGTCCAACGTGTAGATGCGAATCCTTGCGTCGTGGGGAACATTGATGAAGTGTATCCGCCGGTCGCGCTCATCCAGCGGTTGACCCGAGCTGCGCTGCCCGACAGTCCCCTCGTACCCCTGCTCGTAGTAGCTGGTGCGATGCCCGTCCGCATCCAAAAACGAGATCTTATAGGGATTGGGATAGACCATCACGCGCACCGAATCGTGACGCGCCCCGCCGGAGTCCCAGTACGCTTCCACCACGTCCGCCGAGTAAATCGGCAGCCCGTCCACCCGGCACTGCCCGGGGGTGATCTCCAGTGACGGCAGGCTCTTCACCGGATCACCATAATCAAAGGCCGTGATGGACACAAAATAGTGCTTCGCTTGCAGCAGGTTGTCCAGCGTCACCTCGTATTCGCCGTACTCTCGTCCGGATTCATCCGTCCGGGTCGCCACCCTCCGGATCAGGTTGCGCACCGTGTCCCCGGCGACCACGTACTCGTTGCCCATGTTGAATCCCGCGGGCACGAAGTAGGCACACCGTTCCACGACGGCACCCTCCGGATCGCGATCCGCGTAGCGATAGCATGACTCGAAGGACGGTCTCGCATGTGCCTCCGGATCGAACCCAGCGTCCTGAAATTCCCCCCGCCACTCCGACGCGGTCTTGGGCGACGAAGTCGGCCGCCACGCCTCGCCCGCCGGGTCCCAGGTATAGCGGCGAAAATCCATCTTGTCCCAACTGGCCAACAGCGTGTAGTCCTCCGGCGCCGGGATATCGTCCCGCGAATTGCGCTCGGCATAGTACACTTTGTAGCCTTCGAAATCCTGTTCGAGCAACTGGGGATCGGTCGCCAACTCCGTCACCTGACCCGACCAGCGAATGGTCAATTCCTTGGGACGCGAGATCAACTCCAGGTGCGGACAGGGCGGCGAGCTCGGCCCCGAAAGATCCGGGCACCCGTCTCCCGACGTGTACACCCGCTCCCCCGAGACCGAATCGACGAACGATTCACCGCTGTATCCGTCGTTGTCGGTATCGACGCCGAAATTGTCAAAAACGAATGCCGCCCACCAGGCATTGCGCGCCAGGTCCGTGAAGCTCAACTTGTTGTAGTACGCTTGGGGATTGCCGCAGTCGTAGCGGTTCGTGGGATCCTGGTGCAAGCTGTCGCCCAAGATCAAGGCATACGTGAAGGGGATTTCCTCCCCCGGTTCCAGACGCGGGATCGGGCCGACGGAGAGGCACAGATACGTATCCCAGCCGTCGCCCAGGTTGCACGAGAACGGCCGCGCCGGCGGCGGCCTCCAACCCTCCGCCGTGTAATCCACGGGCGTGAACAACTGGCCGTAGTCGATTTCGTCGTTCGACATGAAGTGATACATGGCCCGATCGCTCTCCGGCGATCCGGTCCCACCGTGTCCGAGGCCGCGCAGGTCCCGGACATTCCGTGGCCCCCAGTCGAAGACGGCATTCCCATCCACGGTCCACCAGTTGAAGTTCACATGTGTTCCTGCCGGCGCGCGCAGGATGCGAAAGCCCATCGCCCCACGACAGGAGGAACGCACATACTCCCCGCCCACGGGGTCGGCGTCGTTGTCCGCCGCCCACGCCACGTTCAGTGTGTCCATGTACGTCGGCGCGGCCGGATTGGGCCACAGGTGCAGGAACCCCGAAACGTCGTCGAGGGACTGCCAACTTCCCAACTGGTACCAGATGTCGTTGTCGGCGTGAATCCCCAGCCAGACCTTCTCGATCGCATGATCCGAAATGTTCTTGATGCGCTGATCGACGATGATGAAACCCTGCGTGTACGGATCGGACCCGGCGTGCGACACCTGCGTGATCTCCAGCCCGATCGGCAGATGCGGACCCGAACGCTCCGGATCGGTCGAACCCCCCGCCAGCACCATCGTATCGTAGTACACGCAGTTGTGGACCTCCTGCAGCCCGCGCGTCACCGTGTCCCGGGGCTTGCAGTCCCACGGATACCCGTTGGGAATCCCGTCCTGCATGCGCTGAAAACCCAGCAACTCCTGGGACGCCCAACCACCATGGCTCAGACTGACCAGCGTGTCATTGGCCACGATGGCGCCAATCCAGATCGACCCCATGTAGAGGTAATCCAGACGCGAGCCGCTGGGGAATTCAAACGATGGCGCATACGTGATCTGCAACGTCTGCATGTCCCACGGATCCCCGAGCAAGGTCTCATGGCGCGAACCGAGCGTGCCGTCGTTTCCGAGCGACGCCCAGACGCGCCCGGCATGATGAATGCGCCGTGATTCCACCGGTGCCGTCGCCGATCGGACCTGCATCGGCCGATGATACGCGCCGGAATCCGCCGACGGGTTGAAGGCCCATGCCTCCGGCCAGCCCACCGTCACGAAAGAAACCAACAGTGCGGCACCGACCGTGCCCCGACTCTTCCAGGATTTCTTCATGTCGAATCCTTCCAATTCGCCCAACGGGAACATACGTTGACACGCCCGCCGATTCAAGCGCCCGCGTTCAAGCGCGACCGTGTCAAGGCGCCGACACATCCGGTTTACCCGCCGGGACGGTGGTTATTCCCAGTCCCCGCCCCCGATAGCGCCCCGCCCGAAACGCCTCCGGCAAGAAGACAAACGTGCGCCGTTCCGTTATTGGACAACGACTTCGTGGTCCGAGGTCCCGCGATGCTGGAATCCCTCAGCGCAACCACGTCCCGGAGAGAGGGAAGGACAACATCTCCCGACCACAAAGGCACTCCGAGCGGTCGGGATCAGACGAGGGTGCGGCCCTTCCGGCTGTGCCCGGAACTCGACGTCCTGTCGTCGCTGGCACGTTTGGTGCCGGTGTTCCTGGGAATCTATCTGGCCGCCAAGGTCATTGATCTGACCCTTCGCGGCGTCTGGCCGCTGGCGTTCGATGGTTCCCTGCGGGGGATTCTGTTTCTGCTGGAGTTGGCGCTGGGCGTCGCTCTGCCGATGATCCTGCTGGCGCAAGAGCGTGTGCGACGCTCGACGACCGGTCTGTTGGCATCGGCGGCGTTGGTTGTGGGCGGCGTCGTCTTCAATCGCATCAATGTCTTCCTGGTGGCCTATCAGCCCCTGTACCCCGTGAAGACATAGTTCCCGTCACCACTGGAGATCGCTGTCACTCTGGGGCTGGTCAGTGCGCTGATTTTGGTCTACCGCTGGATCGTGATGACGTTCCCCGTGATCACGGTGCCGGCGGATGCCGGAACCCGGAACGAGGACGTCGTTCGCATCGTGCATCGGAGGTTCGGCCCGGCCCAGGTCCTGTGACAGCCGCGCCCGACGGAGTCCGACCGGAGATCGACAGTCATGAATCGTATCATCCCGCCGCTGACACTCATCGCCCTCGCCGCCGTGACGGCATCCGGCGTCGGGCGCGCCGCGGATTCAACCGGCCTCGCGGTGGAGATGCCGCATCTGGATTGCGCCACCTGCCACACCTGCGCCGCGCCGACGACCGCCGATCCCTGCCTACAGCCGTGCACGCGCCTGATGATGTCCCATGCCAGCGGCGCGCACGGTCTGGCCGAGGCTTCTGATTCCGCCTTGTTGGGCCAATCGGCCGATCTGTATCAACCCGTCCATTTCAATCACAAGATTCACGCCGGCATGGCGGAGATGGCCAACGACTGCGCCACATGTCACCATTTCAGCCCGCCCGGACGCATCCCCCCGTGCCGGGAATGCCACGGCGGCGAGACCAACCCCAACAACCTCCGTCAGCCTGGGCTCAAGGGCGCCTACCACCGCCAGTATCTCGGTTGTCACCGTGAATGGAGCCATGACACCGGCTGTGTCCTTTGCCACCTCCCCCAGCCGGGGAAACCGACGGAACAGATGACGCTCGATTCATCGGACATCATGGGGATCGCCCATCCGACCATCACCGAGCCGGAGAAGAAAACCTACCAGACGCCCTATGTCGCCGGACCCGTCGTGACGTTCTACCACAAGGAGAACATCGATCTGTTCGGGCTACGCTGTGTCGACTATCATCAGCAGGAGAATTGCAGCCGCTGCCATGATCTGCAGAAGACACCGAACCTGGCCAAGACCCAGGAAGTGATCCACGCCACCTGCAACAACTGCCACGTGAAGAACCGCTGCGCCAAATGTCATGCACGGGTGAGCGACCCGCCTTCACACATGCGTCGACCGGCTGGGAATCGAGCCACTACCACCGCGGGCTGGAGTGCCGTGCCTGTCATCCCACTGGGAAACGCATTGGGCGCCTCACCATGGCCTGTGCCGCCTGTCACGCCGGCTGGAATCAGGAGAACTTCTCCCATGCTGTGACCGGTCTCCAGCTCGACGAGACCCATGTCCAAGTTGACTGCACCGACTGTCATCCCGGACGCCATTACGACACACCGCCCAACTGCGCCGGTTGTCACGATGATGGGCGCGCCGCCAAGGATGCTCCCCCCGGGACTCGCGTGACCCCGCGCGGCTGACACGCACGAGGGCGAACACAAGGATCGCGCCTGCAACCGGGCACCAATTGTCCCGCAGGAGAAAAGCTCGTCTTCGCCCCTCTCTTGTGGACAGATCCATCGCGACTACAGTGGGTGTCTTAACCTCGAAGGGGATATGAGCATTTGGTGCCACGGGCCTATAGCAGGTTGCTGAAGAACCCAAGAAATGCGGACCTGTCCGACCATTGTCATCCCGAGCGGAGCGAGGGATCTGCTGTCTCTACCTATGAAACCGACAGCAGATTCTTCGCCCCGCCCAACATCGGCGGGGCTCAGAATGACATGGATTGACCTCTTTCAGCAGCCTGTTAGGGCTTGTTGAGAAACCTCCCAATTCCGCACATGTGCGGTCGGGTGCCCACACCCGACCGTGATGTGGCGAGGACTTGCGCCGGGTGAGGGCACCCGGCGCCGGGGTTGACCGGTCCCATCCCGCCGAGGATCATGGCCGCATTGACCAATGCGTCGATCCACGGCATCCCTTCGCACCCGTGGTACCCAACCACCCCGATTCCCAGCGATCCGGCAATCATCCCAGTCGCCATCAGCGCGTGCCGAACCAGCCTCGCGGCAAAGGCCGTCCGGGCCAACAACGGCTCATGCCGATGCTCGAACATGAGAATACCCCCTGTCCTCATCGGCACGTCATCCGCCCTCCGACGCGCGCCAGACGACAGCAGGAAGACGAAGACATATGTTCATCCCCGTTCAGGTCGGCGGGAAAACGGCTTTGATAAGTAGCGACGCCAGGAAGGCGAGGGCGGCGCAGATGGGAAACGTGAGCAACCACGCCCAGGCCACCTTTTGCGCGATGTCCCAACGGACCCGCGAGATTCGCCCGGAGGCCGCCACGCCCATGAGAGACGTCGTGATGGAGTGCGTCGTGCTCAGTGGAATCCCGAAATGCGAGGCGGAGAAGATCGTGAGGCCGGCGGCCGTCTCGGCACAAAACCCCTGCCACGGCTTGATGTCGACCATGCGCATGCCCATTTCACGAATGATTCGCCATCCGCCGATCGAGGTCCCGATGCCCATCGTCACCGCGCAGAGAGCCACGACCCAGAGCGGCACGCTGAAGTGCGGCAACACGCCGCCCAGAACCAGCACCATGGCGAATACCCCCATAAACTTCTGCCCGTCGTTCGAGCCGTGATTGAACGCCATGAACGCCGCCGAGACAACCTGCCAATGCCGAAACCGCCGGCCCGTCGCGGCCGGAGCCGTGGAGGCAAACGCCTTCTTGACGAGCGTCGCCAAAAGGAAACCGCCGCCAAGACCGACGGCGCTGGACATCACCAGACCGATCAGCACTTTTCTCCATCCGCTCCAGACCAACGCCTCCGGCCCCGCCACGCCCAACGCCGCCCCGGCCAGCCCCGCCACCAGCGCATGCGATTCGCTGGTCGGAATCCCGAAACGCGCCGCCACCGAGCCCCAGACAATGACGCCGATCAGACTGGCGGCAATGGTCGGCGGATTCACCACCGCCAGATCCACGATCCCCTTGCCGATCGTCGTGGCCACGGCGGTGCCCGACAGCACACCGATGACGTTGAACACAACGGCCAACGCCACCGCCTGCGTGCGCGACAGGACCTTGGTCGAGACGACCGTGACGATGGCATTCGGCGCGTCGGTCCAGCCGTTCACGAATTCGGCCAGCAGGACCAGCGCGAGCACGAAGACAAGAAGAGCGGACATCGCCGGCTCAACTCTCCTTGCGGACGATGGACACGGCGACGGAGGTGACATGATGGCAACTGTCCGTCACCTCCTCCAACATCTCCAACAGCCCCTGCCACTGGATGACCGCCTTGGCATCCGGCTCTGATTCAAAGAGCGTGGCCAGACTGCTGTAGAGCAGAAGATCCGCCTCCTCCTCCAGTCTGTCGATACGTGCCACGGTTTCCCGGATGGCCGCGACTTGCGGCTTGGCCAGACCGGCGATCACACCGACGAGCAGCTTCGTCATCTCAACGACGATGCCGCAAAACTCCACGGCTTCGGCCCGGCTGCCGGTCAGCCGATAGGCCCGGACATACAACGCGACCTTCTTGATGTGGTCGACGACACGATCCATCTCGTGGATCAGCTTGTCGATATCGCCCTTGTGAAGACGCGTGATGAACGACCTGTCGACGGTCGAGTGGATTTCTGCCTTGTACCGGTCCCCGACATGCTCCATCTCCACGAGCTTCTGGACCACGCCCGTGACATACTCGCTCCCGCGGTCGAGGTTCGTCAACAACTCCCGCAGCAACTCCGCCGATTCCACGGTGTTGCCGATGTGGCGCTCAAACCGTTCCTGGATCTCGTCGTCCCGCGATCGTCCGAACAGCATGCGACTTCTCCGACGCCGCCCGCTACTTGGCGCGGGTGTAGTGGATCTCCATCACTTTGACTTCACCCTGGCCGGGAATGGTGCTGTACATCTCCTCCACGTGCGCGTCGGGCCCCGTCACCCGCAGGACCGAGCGGAACTTCTTGTCTTTCTCCCCGGTCGCCGGATCATCCATCGTGCCGCTGCATGTGAGCACCGTCCCGGTCGTGTCCAGCGTGCCGTACGACAGCATCGTGCCGGTGCTCATGTCGTCCATCCACAGGGAGACGAACCGCTGACGGAAGTTGTCGTAGCCGACAAGCCACATCCCGGTGAACGGCTGCCCCATGAAGTCGCTGTGCACGTCCTCTTTGAGCCAGCGACCACCGAGGAGCATCTCCCGATGCGACGTTCCCTTCGTCTCGGTCGGCGGCGCGGCGGGATCCATCCACATCTTCAAATCGCCGGTCCAATGGCCGGTCAGTTTCTCGAGAAACTTGTGCTCCGGGCCGGGTGTGCTGTACTTGAGCATCGCCTCCATCATCGCCGCCATCGCGGCGCTGTCACCCGGCGCGCCGGACTTGCCGGATTCCTGCGCCATCACCGTTGCACCCGCCAGTGGCACGACCAGGGCGATCGCGATGCACTGCCATGTCCGTGTTCTCATCTTCAATTCCTCCTTGTCGGTTTTCGTCCGCGATATGTCGCGGCCCGTCGATCATGTATGCCGCGCCCTTGACACGCGCGGACTCCCTCCAACTCTCGTCCGCGGGGCCCGCGCCGACAGAATCGCCCCAATCTGACGTCACGGGCCCGCCATGTCAAGCGCCGCGAAGACGCAGCTCTTGTGTGATCCGGTCGCGTCCCGCTCGCCACGCTGGGTCTTCGCACCAGACCCCATAGAACTCTTCAGTGAATTTGTCACAATGGGAAATACTGATGTCGCGCCGTCGGGAAGAAGGCGGGTCACGGTCTCAAGCCGGACCTGCGTCGTTGCGGATCGACAGGATCACGGGGCCGCGGAATCAACTCTGACGGACAATTGCTCCCCCAGCGCGGCGAATTGCTCCACCCAGCGTTGCGCGTCGCGATCCCCCCGCTCGGCCCGGGCGTGGAAACCGGCATGGACCGCCTGGCAGAGATCGTAAAACATGTTCTGTACCTCCCACAAGTCGACGCGGAATGGGAGCGCCTGGATCTGCTCGACGACGCCGATGAGCCGTGTCAACTGGGCGTTTTGATCGAAGGCCGCGCCGAACTGACGCATCGCCCGCTCCGTGGCGTGCTTGAACAACAGGGCCAATCCCGGTTCGTCGAGCACGATCCCCGTGGCCAGCGCCTCCGTCACCAGCGCTCCGACCCGTTCCCAATCGGGTTGCGCGGCGCCCAGTTCCCGTTTCAATGCCGCCTTGAAGGCAAATCGCGACGCCTCGTGGAATCCCTCCGGGGGCGGAATCCGATTGTCCTTCAGAAAGCGCAGGATCTCGACCGAGCGCTCGTAGAAATCCCGATACACCGCCTCCGCCTCCGCCAGCGTCGGCTGGAGAATCTCATTCAGAATGCGCCGCTGCTCGTCGCGAAACAGGGACGTGAGCGAATAGGGAAGCCGGCGGAAGTGATGATCGCAGAGCCGGATGACTTCCAGAAGATCACCGTCTGCTGCCGCCCGCTCGATCGACCCGCACAGCGTCTCGTATTCCGCCTCGGTCAAGTCGTCGGAGACGCCACCGGAGAGATTCAGCCCTCCGAGGTGCAATACGCCATATGTCAGCGTCGTCTCTTCACCGGTGATCGATGACGCCACCGCGGCGCGTCCCAAAGCCAGCCGCCCACGACCCACGTCCAATCGCAACCGTTCCTCGCGACGCACTTGATAGCAATACAGCGTCGTCGTCTGTCCCGCGTTGGTGAACAGCGAGCGGATCGCCGCGTGTGCGCACACCGCCTTCAAGTCGACCACCGCCGGCGTCACCATGCGCCGATAGATTTCCGCCGCGTTTCCCAACTCGCGGACGTTGCTGGCAGCATCTTCCAACCGACGGAGCAGTCCATTCTCGGGTGAGGTCGCAAACAGGTCCGCGGCCAACTGGATCGCCCGGGCGGCGCACTGCATCACGCCGACAGTCTCGATCCCCGAAGGGTCATCGAAGAACCACCCGCAACTGTGATACATCAGCATGAGATGCCGCTGCATCTCCAGAAGCTTGCGCACCCGGACCTGCTCACTCCCCGACAGCGGTCGGGCCGCCTGACCAGCCAGGAACTTGTCCCATGTCTCCGGACTGCGGTCGATGACGACGCTCACATACTCGTTGCGCGCGACCCAGGGATCATTCAACAGCTCGCCGGCCTCTGTCTCATAGCGCGTCGCCAGCTCATCCCGCAGCCAGTCGAACGCCGCGCGCAACGGTTCACGCCAGGCCTGCTGCCATCCCGGATGGCTGCCGGAGTTGCAGCCGCAATCCGAGCGCCAGCGCTCCACGCCATGCGCGCACGACCACGCCGTGTTCTCGATGATCTCAAGCTCATGGCTGGGTGGATGTGTGGCCAGGTACTCTCCGTAATTCGTCAGTCGGGCCAGACCACGCCGCGTGATGTCTTCCAGCGCGAACGCCAGCGCCATGTCGCCGAAGCGGTGATGGTGGCCGTATGTCTCGCCGTCGGTCGCGATGTTCACCAGTTGATCCCGCTGCGCTGACGGGTCAAACCCTGCCATCAACCGCGCCACGAAGTTCTCGCCCTTGGTCAGCAGGCGCTCGAACGCCACGGCCCGCGAAGTCGGACCGTCGTAGATGAACACGGCGATCGTGCGTTTGGACGGCAGCCGTACCAGATAGGGCATCGTCGGGTCGACCGACCCGCTGTCCACGTCCCGCCATTTCTGCTCCCCGATTCGTTTCACGCGGCGCGCCTGATGGGCCGCCAGAATCGTGAACCGAATACCCAACTCCGCCAGCACATCGAGAGTCGCCAGATCGACCGCCGTCTCCGGCAACCAGACACCTTCCGGCCAGCGATTGAACCGGTGCAGAAAATCGCGAATCCCCCACAAGGCCTGCGTGTAGCGATCACGCGGCGTCGCCAACGGCATGATCATGTGATTGTAGACCTGGGCCAGCGCCGAGCCATGGCCCGAGTACGCGCGTCGGCTCTGCCGGTCGGCGTCGAGAATCGCCGCGTACAGCGTCGGCGCCTGCCGTTCCAGCCAGGTCAGAAGCGTCGGGCCGAAGTTGAAGCTGATGCGGGAATAGTTGTTGACGATCTTGACGATGCGTTGCTGATCGTCGAGAATGCGCGAACGCGCATTCGGCGCATAGCATTCCGCCGTGACACGCTCGTTCCAATCGTGATACGGGTAGGCGCCGTCCTGCGTCTCCACCGCCTCCAGCCAGGGATTCTCCCGCGGCGGCTGGTAGAAGTGCCCGTGGATGCAGATGAATCTCGCCATGGCCGGATCGGAACCGCAGTCAACAATCAATCGGGCGAAGACGAGCTTCGCCCCTACGAACCGGTTGCGATTCCATCGTAGGGGCGATCCTTGTGATCGCCCATTCGGGGGCTTTCAACAGTCGTCCCGCCACGTCCTCGAAATACGCCGTCACACCTCCGCCGGCTTCAGGAACACCACGCTCAGAGGCGGCAACGTGAGCGACAACGAGTACGGCCGCCCGTGCGACGGCTGCTCCACCGCGACAACGCCGCCGAGATTCCCCATTCCACTGCCGCCGTAGACGCCGGCATCACTGTTGAGAATCTCCCGCCACACGCCGGGATGCGGCACCCCGACGGTGTGCGCCACGCGCGGCACCGGTGTGAAGTTGCACACCACGAGGATCGGCGCCCGACCGTCGCGCCCCTTGCGCAGGAACATCAATGCACTGGCCGCCGCGTCATCACAATCGATCCACTCGAATCCCCACGACTCGCAGTCCCCCTCATGCAACGCCGGTTCATTCCGGTAGAGCGCGTTGAGATCCTTCACCCATTGCATCACACCCTGGTGCGGGGCATACTGCAACAGATGCCAGTCCAGACTCTCCTCGTGATGCCACTCGCGCCACTGGGCGAATTCCGCGCCCATGAACAAGAGCTTCTTTCCGGGTTGGGAATACATGTATCCCAACAGCAGACGCAGATTCGCCAGCTTCTGCCAGTTGTCCGCGCCCGGCATCTTGCCGAGCAATGACCCCTTGCCGTGCGTGACCTCATCGTGCGACAACGGCAGGATGAAGTTCTCCATGAACGCGTAGACCATGCGGAACGTCAAGTCATGGTGGTGAAAGCGCCGGTGCACCGGGTCCTTGGTCATGTACACCAGCGTGTCATGCATCCACCCCATATCCCACTTGTAGCCGAATCCCAACCCGCCCACGTACGTCGGCCGCGACACCATCGCCCACGCCGTCGACTCCTCCGCGACCGTGTGCACGTCCGGATGCGCGCGATACACCTGCTCGTTGAACCGTCGCAGGAAATCGATCGCCTCCAGGTTTTCCCGTCCGCCGTGGATGTTCGGCATCCATTCCCCCTCGGCGCGCGAGTAGTCGAGGTACAGCATCGAGGCCACGGCGTCGACGCGCAGCCCGTCCACGTGGTACTTCTCCAGCCAGAACAGAGCGCTGGAGATCAGGAACGACACAACTTCATGACGGCCATAGTTGAAGATGAAGCTCTTCCAATCGGGGTGGAATCCCTTCTGCGGGTAGGCATGCTCATACAGATGTGTGCCGTCGAAGAATCCCAGTGCATATTCATCGGCCGGGAAGTGTGACGGCACCCAGTCGAGAATGACGCCGATTCCCTGCTGATGCAGATGGTCGATCAGGTACATGAAGTCTTCCGGCGTCCCGTATCGCGCCGTCGGCGCGAAGTACGCGGTCGTCTGGTACCCCCACGATCCGTAGAATGGGTGCTCCATCACCGGCAGAAACTCCACGTGCGTGAAACCCAGGTACCGGACATGCTCCGCCAGCATCGGCGCCAGTTCCCGGTACGACAAGGGTGCGTGTCCCGCCTCCGGTTTGCGCCGCCATGATCCCAGGTGGACCTCATAGATCGACACCGGCGCGTGCAAGGCGTGATTCCGCGCCCGGTCGGCCATCCAGGCCTCATCCCCCCACGTGTACCCGAACTCCCACACCCGCGCCGCCGTCCGCGGCGGTTCCTCACAGGAGAAGGCGAACGGGTCTATCTTGTCGACTGTGTAGCCCCGATAGCGCGAGACGATATGGAACTTGTAGAGATCGCCGCGCGTCACACCGGGAATGAAACCCTCCCAGATTCCGGACCGCTCGCGCGGACGCAGGGCGTGGCTGGTCTTGTTCCAGCCGTTGAATTCCCCCATCACACACACCTGCCGTGCGTCCGGAGCCCACACCGCGAAATACGTCCCCGCCTCACCGTCGACTGTCAGGGGATGCGCGCCGAGCTTTTCGAAGAGGCGGTAGTGCGTGCCCTCATTGAAGAGATGGAGGTCATCGGCCGACAGCAGCGTCGCGTCGATCACCGCCGGCCGCTTGCGTTCTCCCGTCTTCGGCTTCACCATCTGCGCATAGACTCCGTTACCGCTGTTCCGCCCGTGCCCGGGAACGGGCCTCGCGGCGAAGATCGTCAATCGTCGTCAACATCTCAATGATTTCCGGTTGCGCCGTGAACTCCTCCAACGACAGGCGCGTCTTTAACTGCCAGTTCGCGTGCTCGTCCGTGGTCCCGGGGACATTCTGGGACACCGTCTCCAGCCAGAGGTCCTCGATGTTGACCAGCACCGTCTGCACGGCGCTCCGTGCCAACAGAGACAAAATCGCCCGGAGGATTTCCCGCTCACCGGCGCCCTCCCCCAAAAGACCCATGCCGCGCAGATACGCCGCCAGGCGCTCCCGTTGGCCGGGACGCTCCCCGCGCGCCCAATTCGCCGCATCCGATGTGATGATCCCCAGACGCTCCCGCTCTTGCAAGTCGATGTCGCGCCAATAGGCCGCAAATGGGTACATGTCGTGCGTCCCGAGGCAGACGACGGTCCGCGGCGAGCGTGCCAGCCGCCGCTTGGTTCCCTCCGGGTCTGTGACCATGTCATGCAATACGACGCTGATCCCCGCCATCCCATGGCGATGCATGGCCCGGTTCACGTATCCCGGGACGGTCCCGAGGTTCTCGCCGATCAAGATCGCTTGGTGTCGATGCGATTCCACGCTCAGAACGGCATAGATCTCATCGCTCGGGTAGCGCACATAGACCCCGTCGTTCCCGTCGCCGCCGCGCGGAATCCAGAAGAAGCGATGCAGACCCATGATGTGGTCCAATCGCAGCATACGGGCGTGTCGCAGGTGATGGCGCAGGCAGGCGATCAGATAGGCATATCCCGACTGCCGCATCGCCTGCGGTCGCCACGGCGGGAAGCTCCAGTCCTGCCCATTGGGAAAGAAGGCATCGGGCGGCGCGCCCACCGAGACATCGGTGGCGAACAGATCCTGATGGCGCCAGATGTCGTACCCATCGGCATGCACGCCGAGCGGAAGATCGAAATACAGGCCGACGTTCCGTTCTGTGGCCCGCTGCGCCCATGCCGCCACCTGTTCTTCGGCGACGAACTGAGCATACACGTGGTATTGCCATTCCCCGCGATCACCGCCCTGATCGGGAAGCTGGCCATCGCGCTCCGCCGATGGCCATTGTGGCCAGCGCGTCTGACGCCGGTGCATCGCGGCCCGAAACCGGGCGTAACTGTCGAGCTCGGGGTGCGTTTCCAAATGCCGCCGCAACTCCTCCCGTCGTCCATTGTCCCGCGAAAAGAGGTAGCGCGACAGACAGGCCAGCACTTGCCGCTTTCGCGCCATCTGGCGGCGATAGTCGACCGTGGGCGCGGCGTTCCATTCCGCCAGTTCCCGCTGGAATTCGCCCTCCGCGATCATCGCCTGCGCCTCGGGGCAAGACTCCAACTCCGGCAGACGCGTCACATCGATAAAGAACTCGCTCCAGAACATCCGGGACGCCGGTGTGTACGGGCTCGGATCGCAGGGGAAATCGAGGAATGTCGCCAGGAGCGGCAACGTGCCGACCAGTGCCCCGCCGTGCGCCGCCGTCCATTCCACCAGCGCTTCACCATCGGTGAAGTCACCGCTCCCCCAACTGCGCGTCGAATGCAACGCGTAGAGGGGCGCAAACACGCCCCATTGGCTTCGAAAGCGCTTCCCGCGCGGGGAATAGACGACCTCTGGTGCGGCGACGACCAGTGCTTCCGCCCGCTGACCCGCCCACTCCAGGATCAATCGATGGTACCCCCAGGGGAGTCGCCCTGGAGGTTTCCAAGCCAACAAGACATACCGTCGCCCATCGACCGTCTCGGCAGCCGTCACCATCGGTGCGGAAGTGTCGACCGCGACCGATCGGGGCTCCCCATTCTCAAGTTCCCATGTTCCGGCAATCCGATGCGCGAGGTGCTCTTCGGGCAGGCGAAGCGACAGTGTCACCGGGTTCTGTCCCCAAACGACTGTCACTGGCTCCAAGACCCGCTGCCAGCGATCCCGCCGGTGTTGTCGTCGCGCTTCGGTCAAGTCGTCCAGACCGGCAACCTGCGCCCCCAGAGCGCGCAGTGCCGCTAGCAACCCGTCCGGAGTGGCCCATTGACGCTCGTGTTTGACGTTGTGAAACGACGTCTGGACACCGTAGAGCCGGGCCAGTTGCTGCAGTTGTCGTATCTGCCGACCATCCATGGCTTGTGCATTCCATGCCGCTCGTATGGGGGGGCGATCCCCTGATCGGTTCGCGGCCCTTCTTATCAATGAAATCGGCTCCACCGGCGCAAACACAAGACGGAATCCATGCATTCCTGGCCTTGCTCCCCCGATTGTATCGACGTAGGGCGGCCCGTTGGGTCACCCGAGGGCGAGACGACTCCTCGCCCCTGCCGACATCGACCCCACCGGTATCGTACCCGATGTAGGGCGGGCTCAGCCCGCCGTTGACCCCGCAGATGTCACACCTCCCACACACCTTGATTTCCCCTGGTCCATTTCCTAAGATCATTGCGCTCGAAACGACAAAGGAGCACCCTATGTCCCTCACACCACAAGCCGCCCTCGATGAGCTCAATGCAAAGACGCGCGCCATCGCCATGCTGAACTCGTGCGCCTCGCTGCTCGGCTGGGATGAACGCACCTACATGCCGCCCCAAGGCGGTCCGCATCGCGCCGAGCAACTGGCGTTGCTCGCCGGGATGACTCATGAGCGGCTTGTTGACCCCCGCATCGGTGAATTGCTGAGCACCCTGAGAAACTCGGACCTTGTCACCGACCCCGACGGTGACCCGGCGGTCATCGTGCGCGAAGTGGGCCGGTCGTACGATCGCGCCGTGAAGATGCCGCGGTCCCTGGTGGAGGAGATCACCCGCACCGCCTCGCTCGGGCAGACGGCCTGGGAAGAGGCGCGCGCCAAGGCCGACTACGCCATCTTCAAGCCCTGGCTGGCGAAGATGATCGACTTGAAAAAGCAGGAGGCGGAGGCGGTCGGCTACCAAGTCGATCCGTACGATGCCCTGCTGGACGACTACGAGCCCGGCGCAACAGTCGCGATCACCGGAACGATTCTGACCCAGTTGCGCACCGAACTGGTCGGCCTGCTGGAGAAGATCCGCGGTTCATCCCGCCGCCCCCGCCTGGAGATTCTCAATCGCCGCTATCCCATCGAGCGCCAGAAGGAGTTCGGCCGCCTGTGCTCCGAGGCGATCGGCTTTGACTACCAGAAAGGGCGTCTCGACGTCACCACCCACCCCTTCTGCACCGGCATCGGCCCCGGCGATGTGCGTCTGACCACGCGCTACAACGAACAGAACTTCGCCCATGCCCTCTTCGGTACGCTGCATGAATCCGGCCACGGCATCTACGATCAGGGGCTCGACCCGCGCCATTTCGGCACGCCGCTCGGTGATTTTATCTCCCTGGGAATCCACGAATCGCAATCCCGGCTGTGGGAGAACCTGGTCGGCCGCTCACGGTCATTCTGGGTGCACTTCTTCCCCCGGGCGCAGCAGGCGTTTCCCGAGGCGCTCGCCGATGTTACCCTCGATGACCTCTTCTTCGTCGTCAATGACGTCCGCCCGTCGTTCATCCGCGTGGAGGCCGACGAGGCCACCTATAACCTCCATATCCTCCTGCGCTTCGAGCTGGAACGCGCCTTCTTCTCCGGGCAATTGTCGGTCGACGACATTCCCGCCGTCTGGAACGAGAAGTTCCGCGCCTATTTCGGTCTGACGCCGCCGACGGACCGCGAGGGCTGCCTGCAAGATGTCCACTGGAGCGCCGGATATATCGGCTACTTTCCGACATATTCGTTGGGGAACCTGTATGCCGCGCAGCTCTTTGCCCAGGCACAGAGTGACCTCGGCGACCTCGATGCCATGTTTGCCCGCGGCGAGTTCGCCCCAATCAAAGAGTGGCTCGGCCGCAAGATTCACTCCCAAGGACGGCGCTTCCGCGCCGCCGATCTCGTCCAACGGGTGACCGGGAAGCCCTTGTCGTCCGCCGCGCTGATGAGCTACATGAACGCCAAGTTCGGCGCGTTGTACGGATTCTAACGGGTCCGGAGGAGCCGCTTGGCACGGGACGTTGATTTGTCATTCCGAGCCAGTCCCGCCCACCGGGCGGGACGCCCGCGAGGAATCTGCTGTTGCCGTCATAGGAAGAAACAGCAGATCCTTCGCTTCGCTCAGGATGACATTGGTGGGCGGGATCCTCATCTTTCGCGTTATTCGACAACCTGTCAGAATATTCTCTGATGAGGACAAGGGGCTTCAGCCCCTTGCACAACACCGAAACAAAGGACGGGACCCATGCCCCGCAAATCCCTGACCGAATTCCAGACCGAACGCCTCGCACTCAATGAGCTCCTGCTGAAGTCGCAACACAAGTACATCCAGCGCTTTTTCAATGTCGATCACGGCGTCTATCAGGACGGTGTCCTGCCCGCAAAGACCAAGGAAATGCTCGGCCTGGTCGCCTCGCTGGTGCTGCGCTGCGACGATTGCATCACCTACCACATGATCCGCTGCGTGGAGGAAGGGGTGACCGACACGGAACTGGATGAGATCTTCTCCGTCGCCCTGGTTGTCGGCGGGTCGATCACGATTCCACACGTGCGCCGGGCCACGGCCACCCGCGCCGAACTCCGCGGCGCTGGCAATCCCTCTACATGAGATCGCTCCAATAGAATCGGTTTCACAACCGAGATGGATGGTCAGAACACGTCCTGGCGCCGGGTGCCCTCACCCGGCGCTGCGGTCGGGTGTGGGCACCCGACCGCACAGGAACGAGGTTGTGAAACCAATTGTAGGCAAACAAGGGGCTGAAGCCCCTTGTTGACCTGTATGTGCTGTTGTAGAAACGACGTGGTTACGGACACGGATTGGTGATGTTCGCCGACGCGCTGCCGCCGCGAAAGGCGACATTCACCATCAACACCACGTCCGAAAGCGTCGTGTTGCCGTCGCAGTTGAGATCCGTAGTCGGATATGGGCATTGCACCAGAGAATCGGCAATCGGCGTGCTGCCGCGAAATGCGACGTTGACGCACTGAACGACGTCGGCCACGCTGGCCAGACCGTCGCATTGCGGGTCGCCGTGACATCGGCAGGCACAGACCGGAGCCGTGGTCTCGCCCATGGAAAACAGAACCATGTTGGGGAATGCCACCGACAGGTCCTGCCATCCCTCACCCCAGTCGGTGTAGCTGCGGCACGCAGCCGGGTTGAGCGTGTCCGCATCGAAGATCAGATCCGCCGTGTACGAGGGGACGACGTCGGGGAGATAGACGCAGGCAAAGAACGTCTCATTCACACTACAGGACATATTCAACGGAAGCTGTACCAGCCACGCCCCGGCCGGAAGATCGATCGTGCTCGCCTCTCCCAGACAAAGCAGTATTCCCGGATAGGGACACTCCGGCGTTCCCGCGTTCGAGGCGATGACGGGCTGAAGCGCCAGCGAGATGTCATAGTCGACCACGACCGCCCAGAAGACGTCGGTGATCGTGAACGGATACGGATTCACGCATCCGGTCTCGGTCGGGTCCTGGTACGAGGCATAGACCTCCTGCCCGAGAATCCAACCCACGGAACGCATCTCCGGCGCCCCCTGCCAGTACCCGTCGCACGTGTCGATGTCCATGCCGGCAGCGAGAACACGCGTGGCCGTGGGTGCCTTGGAGGTTGCCCTGAGCCGTCGCGGCGGGGACGCCAGCGGGCGCACATGCACCGTCAGGTCCCTGGACGGATGGGACGGCGCGGCCGCTTTCGGCATCTGGGCCCCGAAGAATGAGGGTCGCTTCTGAGTCGGCTGTGCACTCCACACAGTAACGGTGAGAAGAAACACGCCGACGAGAATGATCAGAACGATCGATGGGCCAGGGCGCGCCCATCTGGGACTCGGCAAGCCGGAAGCAGCCATGTTCGTGCACCTCCCATACATGTCTTGTCGGCAGACACGTTCAAGGCCGCGAGAGATGGACATGGTCACGGATCGCGCCAGCGGCGATTCATGCTTGGCCATCCCGCTCTGGGCACCTCCCGGCTCGTGGCGAAAGCCACAGAACATATTGGCCGACAACAACTTATGAGCGTTCACGCCCGCTCAGACTTTGGCCCTGAACCCAACTGGCGCGGAGCATCAACAAGAAACGGGGCGCCCCATCCCGGAGCGCCCCGTTGTTCATGGCCGCCTGGCGCGACCATTCGCCCATTACGGGCAAGGGTTGCAGAACTCCGTCGCCGGGTCCGCACCGCGGAAGGCGACGTTCACTTCCTTGACCACGTCGGTAATCGTCGTCACACCGTCGCAGTTGACGTCTGTCGGCGCTCGCGGGCACAACGGATTGGGATCTGCTTCCGAGATCCCCCCGCGGAATGCCACGTCGACCGTCGTGACGACATCCGACACGTTCGACCGGATCCCGTCGCACTTCGGATCACCGTGGCAGTCACAGGCACAGCCGAAGGCGGCCGTCGGCGGCGTCTCGGCGATCAGGCGGATGATGTTCTCGAGGTCCGC
>JBFMGX010000002.1 GCA_040752595.1 Candidatus Zixiibacteriota bacterium | reverse complement strand
CTTCAAAGTCACCCAGGTCGCCTGCATTCGCAAACTGCTGGTCATCCTGAATGCGATGGTCCGAGACGGAGTACATTGGCAGCCCAATCACGCCTGAACCGCGTGAAAAAAGAACACAGTTGCTACATGCTGGCAATTGAATCGGGTTGTAGGGGCACAGCGTGCTGCGCCCAAAGAAGCGTTGCTTTGCGCATGACCGTCGCCCGGCATGGCACGCCGCGACCCTACAGTATTCGAAGAGACCACGATCACACCTACTCCTCCGCCGCCTTCTTGGCGGCCTTGGCATCCTCGATCACTTTGGCGGCGATTTCGCGCGGGACCTCCTCATAGTGGGAGAACTTCCGCGCGTGCGTCCCCCGTCCCTGAGTCAGGGAGCGGAGTATGGTCGAGTACTTGTACAATTCCGCCAGGGGCGCCTGCGCCCGGATGCGCTGCCACTTGTTCATCGGTTCCATGCCCAGAATCCGGCCCCGGCGGCTTGACATGTCGCCCATCACGTCGCCGGTGAAATCATCGGGGACACGGATCTCTATCTCGTAGATTGGCTCGAGCATGACCGGGTGGCACTTCAGGAAGCCCTCACGAAACGCCATCAAGCCGGCGATCTTGAACGCCATGTCGGAGGAGTCGACATCGTGGTAGGAGCCATAGTAGACGGCGACCCGGACATCGACGACCGGATGCCCCGACAGCCCGCCCTCGAGCATCGCTTCGACAACCCCCTTCTCGACCGAGGGAATGAACTTCGAGGGGATGACGCCGCCGGTGATCTCATCGACGAACTCGAATCCCTCGCCCCGTTTCCGCGGTTCCAGACGCAGGAAGACGTGACCGTACTGGCCACGTCCGCCGGTTTGCTTCTTGTGCTTGTATTCCATCTCGGTCTTGGTGGTGATCGTCTCGCGGTAAGGGATGCGCGGCTTCTCCAGGGTGACGTCAACGCCAAAGCGCTTCTTGAGCTTGCTGGTCACGACGTCGAAATGCAGTTCACCCTGGCCATAGAGGATCGTCTGGCGAATGTCGGGATGCACTTGGTGGAAGAATGTGGGGTCCTCCTCGTGCAGTCGGGACAGTCCGGCGCCCATTTTCTCTTCATCGCCCTTGGCGGCCGCCTTGACCGCCATGTCCAGAATGGGGGGCGGGAAGTCGATCGGCGGCAGGACGATTTTGGCCTTCTTGTCCGAGAGCGTGTCGCCAGTGTGCGTTGACCGCAGCTTGACGAGCCCACCGACGTCGCCGGCGCTGAGCACGCCGATCTCGGCTCGTTGCTTACCATTGAGAACGTAGATCTGCCCGATCCGTTCGGTCTCATTGCGCGTGGTGTTGGCGACCTCATCGCCGGCACGCATATGCCCCGAAAAGACACGGACCAGCGACAACTCGCCGACATGTGGCTCGACAACAGTCTTGAAGATGAACGCGGCCAACGGCTCATCGGGGGTGACTTGACGTGTCACGGACGCTTCGCTGTCCGGGTCCTTGCCGGTCGGCGCCGGTCGATCAAGGGGCGAAGGGCAGTAGCGGTCAATGAATTCCAGGAGCGGCTTCACTCCGGCGGCGGTGCTGGCGACGCCACAGAGGATTGGGAAGACGCGGCCGCTGGTGACGGCGGCCCGCAGCCCTTCATGCAGCTCGTCATCCGTGAGCTCGCCGGTTTCAAAGAACTTCTCGAGGAGTGCGTCATTGGCTTCGGCTGCCGCTTCGACCAACCGACTCCGGGCCGCCTGCGCCGCCCCTTTGTCGCCATCGGGGATCGGCTTTTCACTGGCAGTCCCGGAGGCGTCGAAGCTGTACGCCTTCATCTTCATCAGATCGATGACCCCTTTGAATTCCATGGCCTGCCCCATCGGCCACTGCACAGGAACAGCGCGGACACCATAGCGCTCGGCGAGCGCTTCAACGCACTTCGGGAAGTCCGCGTGCTCCTTATCCATCTTGTTGATGAAGAAGACGCGTGGGAGTTCCCCGTCGTCCAGCGTCTGCAGCACATGCTCGGCGCCTACCTCGATGGCCGCCGGGGCGTTGAGAAGGCACAACACGGTGTCGGCCACGCGCAGTGCGCTGCGCACCTCGCCGTGGAAGTCCGCATAGCCGGGGGTGTCCATGAGATTGAGCTTGCGCCCCTTCACCTCGGCATGAGCCAGGGCCAGCGATATCGACATGCCACGGCCCACCTCCTCCTCGGAGTAGTCGGTCGTGGTGTTCCCCTCTTCGATTTTGCCCATGCGACTGACCACGCCGGAGCAGTACAGCATCGCCTCACACAGCGTGGTCTTGCCCGTGCCGCCATGACCGACCAGCGCCACATTGCGGATGTTGTCGACAGTGAACTCCTTCACAATTCTCTCCTTTGGTTCCCTGGCCCGGAGTGCCCTCAGGCGAAACGACAAAAATACCCCCCGACCGGGTGCAGGTCAACCCCGGAAGCACGAATCACATCGCCGACTGTCAATGCCATGCAGAAGGCCGGCGGGCTTCCCACCCGTCGGCCTTGTGCGTGCCGCGCCGATTTCTCTGCCTGCGTGAGCTATGACTTTGGCTGCCGATAGGCCGACAGAGTTTCCCGCGCCTGACGACGGACCCATCGGACCAACGCCGGCGGTGACACGACACGCGCCTCGCCGCCGAATCCCAAGATCCGCCGCCCGAATTCCTCGACGGAGTTCACGGTGACCGTGTAGAGCAACGAGCCGCCGCTCGTGCTGGCGACGTGTTTGGAAGGATGGCGGCGCGTTCCGGCCACGACCCGGGCCGCACTCCCGGTGAAGCGGACCGTAGCGGTGAATGGAGCCCCGAGGTAGACATCCCAATTGTGCCGAAAGAGCCGCTCCAGCGAGACGGTCGGGTCGCGTTTGAAGGTGTGGCTGGTGACGGCCAGCGCACGGATTCGCCCCAGCCGGAACAAACGGTGTTCATGAGTCTTATGGCAGAAGGCGACGAGATAGTACGCGTGCCCACGAAAGACAATGAACAGGGGATCGACACGTCGCGTGCTCTGTCCGGATGACAACGAATCGTACTTCAGATCCAGTGCGCGGCTTTCCTCGATGGCGCACGTGATCACACCCATGAAGCGTGGATCGAGACCGGGATCGGTGTCGGAACGTGGCCGGACCGCCAGGCCCTCCTGTCTCCGGCCTCCAGGCTGCCAGGCGTTCAGCTTCGCGCCGATGCGGCGCAGCGTGGTGCGGTACGCAGCGGTCGACGCCAGAGGCCAGGCATCGAGCGCCGCCCGGAGAAGGCCCTGCTCCTCCGGAGTGAACTGCGGCGGCGGCAGGGAACCGGTGGGAAGCAGACGGTAGCCGTTGTCATAGTAGATCGGGTAGTTCGCGCGGCTGATGGTGTCGATGTCGCGGTAGATCGTGCGCGGCGTGACGTCGCATTCCTGCGCCAGACGCGCGACCGACAGCGGACGCGGCGAGCGCAAGAGCATCAGGATGTGGAGTAGACGGTCGTGACGGGACATGCGGCGTCTCCGCGCAAGAGCGCGCGATCATAATAGCATGCATAACAGAATAGCACAAGGGGAATGCGAATGACCGCGAGGAGCATGCGTCGCGTTGTGCCACGGGTCTTCAGACCCGCGCGCTCGCCCTCCGCATAGGCTACTCAGATCACTTTCGCCGCGCGCAGCTTCTCGAAGAGTGCCAGCGCAACGGCGGGCGGTTCCCCTTCGAGGCGCTCGCAACCCTGACGGGCGGGGGGGGCATGGACAGTGCGAACATGAGTGGCGGAATTGGCGCCGACGGTTGCCGGGTCGACACCCAGGTCAGTGGCGGACCATCGCTCGATCGGCGCGCTCTTGGCGCGGAGTTTCCCCTTCAGCGACGGCAGACGCGGTTCATTGATCTCCTTGACCACGCTGATGACCGCCGGGAGCGAGAACGCGACACGGTCAAATCCATCCTCGGTCATTCTCAAGACAGTGGCTCGGCTACCTTCGAACGACTCGATCTTCTTGACGAACAACGCTTGCGCCCATCCCAGAAAGCCGGCCGTCGCGCCGGGAACAACCGAGCGGTCCGTGTCGACCGCATTCTTCCCCATCAGGCAGAGGTCGACCGACCCGATCTTGCCGATAGCCGCCGCCAGAATCCGGGCGATCGCAAGACCATCCGAGCCAACGAAGGCCGGATCGGTCAGCAACACGGCACGATCGGCACCGAGCGCCAGCGCATCGCGCAATGGCGACACCGCCGATTCCTCGCCGCAAGTGACCGCCGTGACCGTGCCGCCGTGCTTCTCTTTAAGCCGCAAAGCCTCCTCGACTGCATATTCGTCAAAGGGGTTCATGGCTCCCGGCGCTTCCGGGAGCATCACCTGACCGGAATCGCCGACCCGGACGAGCGCAATCTCGGGCACTTGCTTGACGCACACGACAAGATTCATCTCAACATCCTTTCACTTCGGCGAAACACGTAAGCGTCAGGTTGTCAGCAGCGCGTCGGCGTTGTCCGCGGCCAGGACCCCCAGTGTCATCAGCGCCTCGCGCGCCGCGCGTTGTTCCGCTTCCTTCTTGTTGGCGCCTGTGCCCCTGCCGACGCTCCGACCATCGGCGCGGACAATGACCGTGAATATCTTCTCGTGATCAGGACCGGATTCGCCTGCGACCTCGTAGCGCGGCATCCCCAATCCGCGCCCCTGCAGATACTCCAGCAACTCCCCTTTGTAGTTGACCTCCAGTATGTCCCGTGCCTTGCCGGAGAGCGAACGGATCAGGGTCCGTTCGATGACCGCGGCGGCAGCGTCGAGCCCGCCGTCCAGGAAGATTGCTCCGAGCACGGATTCGTAGACATCCGAAAGGATCGAACCGCGCCGACGCCCTCCGGCTTTGTCCTCTTCCGGGGACAGCCGAATGTACGCCCCCAGCCCTTCTCGCTTGGCCACGACCGTCAGGGTCTTGAGATTCACCAAGGAGGCCTTGAGCTTGGTCAATTCCCCTTCCGTCTTGCCGGGATGACGGAGGTACAGGTGCCGCGCCACGACCAAGCCAAGCACCGAATCACCGAGGAATTCGAGCCGCTCGTAGGTGGGATCACCGTGGACTGAGTAGGCGTACGAACGATGGGTCAGAGCCTCTTGGAGCAGCCGCGGATCGCGGAAGCGGTATCCGAGGATCTCTCCTTCGGCCGCATGACGCGCGGGCGTGCGCCGGCCGGAAATTCGGAATAGCCGGGAGAACCAATGGGGCATGCATGAACTGACAGAACCGGAAGCCGTCTGCTTCAAGCGGGAGCATCGTCCCCGGTTCCCGATCGGCAGGAATCCCTATCCGTGCCCTGGCGGACCAGAGCGCGGATAGCGCCTCCTTGGGACGGGAGAACCTGGGGCACGCTGCCATGAGAGTCGGGCCTGCTTGAAACCGCGGCCGCGCTGTCTGTCACCTCCCACCGTCGGCGGTGTAGGCGCCGACCACGAGTGTGATGTTGTGTCCACCGAACCCGAAGGAATTGGAAATCGCCAGCCGCACAGGACGTTCGACCACGCGCTTGGCCGCATAGTCCAAGTCGCACTTCGGATCGGGATTGTCAAGGTTGGTGGTCGGGTGGACCTTGCCGGTTTCGATCGACTTGACGCAGGCGATCAACTCGGCCGCGCCCGCGGCGCCGAGGAGATGACCGACCATCGACTTTGTCGAGTTCGTGATCAACCGGTCGGCATGGACTCCGAAGACGCCCCGGATCGCCTCGGTCTCGCTGATGTCGCCCAGATCCGTGGCGGTGCCGTGCGTGTTGATGTAGTCGACGGCTTCGACGGGAATCCCGGCGTCATTCAGCGCCGCCCGCATGGCCCGTTGTGCACCCTCGCCCTGCGGCGCCGGGGCGGTGATGTGATAAGCATCGGCCGACATGCCCACTCCGAGCATCTCCGCCAGAATCGGCGCATCGCGTCGGACCGCGCTTTCGAGGGCCTCAAGGATCAGGATGGCGGCGCCCTCCCCCATGACAAAGCCATCGCGGTCCTTGTCGAAGGGACGCGAGGCCCTCGCCGGTTCGTCATTGCGCGTTGAGAGCGCGCGGGCGGAACAGAATCCGGCCAACGCCGCGGGGGTGATCGTGGCTTCCGATCCGCCGGTGACCATCAAATCGGCATCCCCGCGCTCGATGAGGCGCATCGCATCGGCGATCGCATGCGCCGAAGAGGCGCACGCCGACACGGTCGCAAAGTTCGGTCCCTTCAGCCCATAGCGCAAGGACACCTGTCCGGCGCTCATGTCGGCGATCATCATGGGAATGAAGAAAGGCGATACGCGCCCCGGTCCCTGGTTGACCAGCGCCAGATGCTGCTTTTCGAAGGTGTCGATCCCGCCGATGCCCGAGCCGATGACCACGCCGCAGCGGTCGCGATCGAGCCGTTCCAAGTCCATGGCCGCGTGGCTCACCGCCTCGTCGGCGGCACCCAGCGCCAACAGTTGTGCCCGATCCAACCGACGGACTTCCTTTTTGTCGGCGATCGTGTTGGGATCGAGATCTCTCACCTCGCAGGCGATTCGCGTCGGAAACGCGGAGGCATCGAACGCGGTGATCGTCCCCGCTCCGGAACGTCCGGACAGCAGGCCGTCCCAATAGGCGGGCACGTTGTGTCCGATCGGCGTGATCGCGCCGACGCCGGTCACGACCACGCGACGACGGGGACGGCCATCACGATGAAACTGGTCCTGCCTCATGGCATTCGCTCAGCGCTGGTCAGAACAGACTCGATGGACCGGATCGGTACCCGGGTGCCGATCCTCTGTCATTCGGGCTTGGCCCTGTCCTTGATGTAGTCAATGGCGGCCTGAACGGTGGCGATCTTCTGCGCTTCCTCGTCGGGGATCTCCAGTCCGAACTCCTCCTCCAGGGCCATGACCAACTCCACGGTGTCGAGTGAATCGGCGCCCAGATCGTCGACAAAGGCGGCCTGATTCGTCACCTGCTCGGCGTTGACACCCAACTGTTCCACGATGATTTTCTTGACCCGTTCCTCTACCGATGGCATGTACGCTCCTCCCTGCCCGTGCTACTGTTGGTCACTTCACCATTTCCGTATGCCTGCAAACAGCCGGAGTTAATCAAAAAACGTCTCCGCTCGCAACCCAAAATCCCCGTGCGTCACCGTCCGCGTTGGGGCACGACTCCACCTACGCCATCACCATGCCACCGTCAACGCGGAGGGTCTGCCCGGTGATGTAGTCACTGGCGGGCGAACAGAAGAAGGCCACGGCCTCGGCGACATCCTCGGGCTCTCCAAGGCGTGCCAGCGGTATACGCGACCGGTAGGCGTCCTTGACCGTCTCCGGCAACTGGTCCGTCATGGCGGTCTTGATGAACCCCGGGGCCACGGCGTTGACGGTGATGCCGCGCGGCGCCAGCTCCAACGCCATCGCCTTGGTCAGGCCGATGATGCCCGCTTTGGCGGCGACATAGTTGGCCTGACCGACATTCCCCATCTGTCCGACCACGGAGGCGATGTTGACGATCCGTCCCCACCGCGCCTTCATCATCCCCCTGGCGCATCGGCGCGACATCGAGAATGCGGCCACCAGGTTTAGTTGCAGCACCGCATTGAAATCGTCATCGCTCATGCGCACCGCGAGTCCATCCCGCGTAATGCCGACGTTGTTGACGAGAATCTCGACTACGCCCCACCGCTCCTCGACTTGGCCACACACCAGGTCCACCGACTTTGGCTCGGACAAATCGGCTGCGATCGCCATCGCCTGAATGTCTGCGTCGGATAGACGCCCGGCCTGATGCCCCAGCGCCGTTTCATCGCGATCACAAATCGCGATCCGATGACCGTCGCGGCCGAGCCGTCGGGCAATCGCGGCGCCGATCCCCTTGGCGCCTCCGGTGATCAAGACAATTCGCGACTCTGTCCTGCGTCGGTCGGACGAAATGGTGGTCGGCTGCTCAACTGACTTGGGCATCTTGACCTCGGATGGAACGTTACATTCACGACGGCTTGCCGGCCGTGCTCTCGACCCCGGCCCAAGCCGCCAAGTCGGCGACGGTATCCAAAGAGAGCGCTTCGGCCCCGTCGAGCACAGTCTTGGCCAGCCCCAGCAGCACCTTCTTTGGACCCACTTCGATCAGGCGCGTCGTCTGTTCCCGTTGCAGCCGCTGCATGGTAGGAAACCAGAGCACCGGTTGAATCAACTGGTTCAGGAGACAGGACTTGATCGTGCCGGGATCGGTCGTTGGGTCGGCCGTGACATTCAACACCACCGGCCGCTGCGCCGGACGGAACGTCAGCGTGTCCAGAACGGGGGCCAGCCGCTCCGGCGCGGGATGCATCAACGGTGAATGGAAGGCGCCGCCGACAGCCAACGGGATGACACGCTTGGCTCCCGCCTCGCGGGCCAACGCTGAGGCCACGTCGATCCCCGCCAGACTGCCGGAGATGGCGATCTGTTTCTCCGCATTGAAGTTGGCCGCCACGACGATCTCGCCACCCTTTGACGCCGAGGCGCAGGCCGATTGCACTGCTTCGTACCCGAGGCCGAGGATCGCCGCCATGGTACCTGGATGGGCATCGCACGCTTCCTGCATGAACTGGGCACGCTTCGCCACAGCCAAAAGGCCGTCCTCGTACGTGAGCACACCGGCCGCCACGAGCGCGGAGTATTCGCCCAGTGAATGCCCGGCTGCAAACTCGAAGGTCAGACCCTGCTCGGACGCCAGTCGATGCATGATGCAGGAATGCACGTAGATCGCCGGCTGTGTGTGAATCGTCTGCACCAGTCGTTCCGCCGGCCCGCGAAACGACAACTCCGCCAGATCATAACCCAGGACACGGCGTGCCGTCTCGTACATCTCCCTCGCCATGGCGTGGGCCGCATGCAGATCGGCTCCCATGCCCACGTACTGGGAGGCCTGACCAGGGAACAGGAGTGCTGTGCGCATACCCTGTGGATGCCTTGTGATGGAAGTCACAGGATCGGAGCGTCGGGACGGACCGACGACTACAGGCGGAACAGCGCCGCCCCCCACGTCAGTCCGCCCCCGAAGGCGACGGAGAGCACGGTCGATCCGGGCCGCAGGCGGCCGACGCGGCGCGCTTCATCCAGCGCAATGGGAACCGAGGCCGACGATGTGTTGCCATACCGCTCGATGTTGACGTACACGTGCTCCGGATCGATGTTCAGGCGTTTGCCCACGGCTTCGATGATCCGGATGTTGGCCTGATGCGGAATCAGCAGATCAATCTCACGGGAGGTCAGACTGGCCTCGGCCATCACGCGCTCGGCGGCGTCGGCCATCTCACGCACGGCCAGCTTGAACACCTCGCGCCCATCCATGTAGATGAATCGGCCGGTGTCATTCACGGTCTCTGCCGTCAGCGGGCGGCGTGACCCGCCGAGCGGGATGTGCAGCAGCTCCTGGTACCTCCCATTGCCCGACAGATACGTGGCGAGAATGCCGCGTTCCTCTTCGCCGGGACGTGACGGTGTCACGATGGCAGCACCGGCACCGTCGCCGAACAGGACGCAGGTGTTCCGATCCTTGTAGTTCGTGATCGACGTCAAGTACTCCGTGCCCACCACCAGTACGCACTTGTGAGTCCCGGAGACGACGAAGGCCCGGGCGATCGAGAGCCCATAGATGAAGCCGGCGCAGGCCGCGACGATGTCGAACACCGTGGCCCGTCCTGCGCCCAGTTTCCGTTGCACGATCGTCGCCGTGGAAGGCAGCTGGTAATCCGGAGTCACGGTGGCGATCACAATTGCATCCAGATCACCAGGACCCAGACCGGCGTCATCGAGCGCCTGCCGCGCGGCCGCCACCGCCATGTCGGAGTTGCCGAAGTCGCCGGAACCGTTCAGGACATGCCGCTCGCGGATTCCCGTGCGCTCGACGATCCAGGCATCGGACGTGTCGACCATCCGCTCGAAGTCAGCGTTCGTCAGAATGGTCGGCGGCGCGTAGTGGCCGGTCCCGCGTATCACCGCATTCCGTGTCATGGTGCGCTCTTCTCGTTCCTCGGGCCGTTATCAACGCCGACTCCGTTCGGCACCGGCGCATACTCGGCCAGCGCCTCGACAATGTGCTGGTTGACGTGGTGATCGGCGCTCTTGGCTGCAGCCCAAATGGCGTTCTTGATCGCTCTGGAAGAAGATGACCCGTGGCAGATCATGCAGACGCCGTCCAAACCCAAAAGCGGCGCGCCGCCGTATTCGGCATAGTCGAACGTCTTCTTCATGCGGCGCAAGAACGGCCCCATGAGAATGGCGCCCAGATGCGAGAAGTAGTTGCGGCTGATCTGACGCCGCACCGCATTGATCAGGAACCCCTGAATCGACTCGGCAAACTTCAACATGATATTCCCGACGAACCCGTCACACACGACGACGTCGGCGCGACCGCGCAGGATGTCGCGGCCTTCGACGTTGCCGACGAAATTCAGGGGCGTGCCGGACAGGATGCGATGCGTACTAATGGTCAGTTCCGTTCCCTTGCTTGATTCTTCGCCGATCGAGAGCAGCCCGACACTGGGACGGTCTTTGCCGATGACGGATTGCACGTAGACCGAGCCCATTACGGCAAACTCGAGAAGATTCTGCGGTTTGCAGACGGGATTGGCGCCGGCGTCCAACAAAAGCGTGCTGCCGGTCTCGGACGGGAACATACACGCGATCGCCGGACGGGATACACCGGTCAGACGCCCGAGATCGGCGAGCCCGGCGGCCATCACCGCCCCGGTGTTGCCGGTTGAGACAACGGCATCGCCCGAGCCGTCCTTCAACAGCCGCATGGCAACCCGGATGGAGCTGTTCTTCCGTCGCATTCCCTCGGTGGCCGCCTCGTGCATCTGCACGACTTCCTCGGCATGAGCGACTTCGATCCGCTCGCCGTTGAGGTGATTTCGTGCCAGCTCCGCGCGCAGGACCGCCTCGTCGCCGACCAGCAGGATCTGCAGCGGCGTCGTGGATTCACGGACCGCCTCGATCGCTCCCGTCACGCAGACAGACGGGCCGAAATCCCCGCCCATCGCGTCAAGAATGATCGTAGGTATCGGCTGGGACATGCATCGAACCGCGGTCGTATTGGCAAGGACGCAATGGGAACAGAAACCCGGGACGGTTCAGCGCTCACGAAGAACGCGCGGGCACGATCTCCTGGCCGTTGTAGAACCCGCATTGTGGACAGACATGGTGCGGGCGTCGCAGACTCGAACACTGTGGACACACCGACAGTTCCGGCGCCTGCAACTTCCAGTGTGTGCGACGCTTGGCGCCGCGTGTGTGCGAATGACGTCGTTTCGGCAGCGGCATACGGGAGTATTTCTCTCTTTCTCTCTGTGGCGGGCCTCCGCCAGGTTCACGATCGCCGGCTACGATGTCCTGTTTGTGTTGTTTCGCCGTCGATCATCCAGCAATCTCTCCAGTCCTGCCAACGGTCCGCTCGGCGACTTGTCTTGACAGGCACATGGCTCATGGTTCAGGTTGTTGCCACAGCCGGCGCATAATCCCGCACAGTCCACGCGGCAGAGCGGGTTGTGCGGCGCGGCCAGAAGCAGAAACTCCCGTACGAGGCCTGACAGGTCCCAAGCCGGCGCACTTTGAGGCAACAAGAAGAAGTCCTCGTCGCCGGTGTCCCTGGCCACTTCCCCGTCGGGAACCACGTTGGCCACCGCACGAAACGGCTCGTCAAAGACCAACGGGAACTCATCCAAACAACGCACGCAGGTCGCCGTTCCCTTCGTGGAGACCCGACCCTCCACGACCAGCTCATCCTGCGTCTTCTGCACCGTCAGGTTCACCCTCACGGCGCGGTCAAAAATGCACGTATCCGTCTGCAAATGCAAGTCGTTTGCCGACACCGTGAATTCCCGGGTGACAGTCCCTTCCGGAAGCATGGTAAAATCGAGCACCACGGCGCGAGAAGCTACCTCTGTCCCAGCTAAAGTCAAGGCAATTCTCGTGTTGACGTCATTTCCGACGAGGCCCTCCATCTATCCACGGCTCTGATGCGAGCCACATTCCATTGAACATACATAAGTCAAACCCTGGATCGTTGCTTGGGTTCCGGAAGCCCAATCAGAATGGTGAAGCAAACATTCCTGTCTATTCATGATCGTGCGCAGACAGGAATTCCTACGCCACCAAAGCAAGGTCCTTGGCCCTTGCAGGCAAGCACGCTTGAAGTGTCGATTCTAAGCATAATCTGAACGACACCACCCGCTCAAGACTTCGATCCACCTCGGATGGTCATTCAAACACGGGATCAAACGGAATTCGCTGCCACCGGCTGCCCGGAAGGACTCCCTGCCCCGGATACCGATTTCCTCCAGCGTTTCGAGGCAATCAGCCACGAAGGCGGGGCAGATCACCACCAACCGTTTTACTCCGGCTTGCGCCAAACGCACAAGTTCGTCACTTGTGCACGGCTCCAGCCAGCGGCTGCGCCCCAGTCGCGACTGAAAGGCAACGGAGTACTGGTCGGAGCGCAGACCGGTTCGCTGTACGAAGGCCGCCGTCGTCTTCAACACCTGCGCCCGGTAGCAAGTGGCGTGTGCCGGCGATGGCGTGGTGCAGCAATCGGGAGTCGAAAGACAGTGCGAGCGCGTGGGGTCGCTCTTGCGGATGTGCCGTTCCGGCAGACCGTGATAGCTGAACAGCAGATGGTCGAAACCGGCGGTCAGATGTTCCTGCGCCGCCATGACCAGCGCGTCGATGTAGTCGGGGTCCTCATAGAACGGAGGTCGGACAATCAACTTGAGATCGCGATGCGTCCGTAGGAGCACCTTTCGTGCGGCCACGACCACAGATTCGTACGTCGACATCGCATAGTGCGGGAACATCGGGACCAAAAGGACTTCGTGCGCTCCCGGGACCGACGACCGCAATTCGTTGATCCCATCAGCCAACGATGGGCGGCCATAGCTCATCCCGGCCGCCACCGGCATCGCCAATCGGTCGCGTAATGCCGCCGCGACACGCTGCGAGATGGCGATCAGTGGCGATCCTTCATCGGTCCAGATCGCGCGATAGGCCTCGGCTGACTGCCTGGGGCGAAACGGCAGAATCATCCCGGAGACGATGAACTTGCGCAGCGGCCACGGCAGGTCGATCACCCGCTCATCCATAAGGAACTGGCCCAGGTAACGGCGCACATCCGGCACAGCAGGGCTGTCGGGCGAACCCACGTTGGCCAAGAGAATGCCGCGTCGGGGATGGTCCATGCTACTGTTCACTCCAGGCATCCGCTCATTACACGCGGACCAGGCACAGACGCCGGATGGCACGACCGGCCGCCGTCTGCATACGCTCGTAGTAAGTTGTGGGAACACGCTGCCAACGGCTGTCGCTGTCGGTATCGACGACGACCTGGACAGCAGGCACCATCGCCGCCTCTTCGACAATCCCGTCCGCGTACGAGGCCACGTCAGTCTTGATCAGAAACTCGCCGCCTGGCTTCAAAGTCGGCGCGACAGCCCGGAGGAACTCCGCCGTGATCAGTCTGTGAAACGCCTGCCGTCGCTTCGGCCATGGATCGGGGAACAACGCAATCACCTGCTCCAGACTGCCGGGAGCGACCCAATGGTGCCACACGACGCGCGCGTCACCGTTCAACAGTTGCACGTTCGTCAGTCCGGCGGCCTTTACGCGACGGACCAGTTTGGTGAACCGCTCATGGCTGACTTCGATCGCGGCAAACCGCCGATTTTTGTCACCGGCGGCCAGCGCCAGAAGGAGTTCCCCCTTTCCGGGACCGATCTCCACTGCGTCGGCGTCGATGCGCTCCACGCCCTCGGGATGAGTGAAAACCGGCCGCTGAGCCAGATGCTCCAACGGGAAAGCCCTGACTCTGAGCGGGGGAGCCATCGTCACCACTGACTCTCTTCAAGTCGCTTTGATCTTCCCCCGTTTTCGTTGACACTCGGTTAGATAGATTTCCCCTGCAAGTGCTCCTCAAACTCAATCGGACTGAGATCGTTCAGGCTGGTGTGCATGCGTTCCCGGTTGTACCAGCCCTCGATC
>JBFMGX010000001.1 GCA_040752595.1 Candidatus Zixiibacteriota bacterium | reverse complement strand
CATAAGTTTCAGGCTTTCGTTTATGCGCCTCGACCATAACCCGTTGCATAGCCGAGGATTGCGCGGGCAATCCCCGAGCAGAAGTCCGTTTTCTGCGCAAAGGAATTTCTGGGACACGACACTAGCACTTTCCGCAGCTTGCACGGCATTACGTCTGCGGTTTGAACAGACCGACCGTCACGCCATTGGGATCGGCGAAAAGCGCGAAGCTGCCGATACCAGGGATTGGCGATGGAGGGTGGATCGTCTTCCCGCCGAGCGCAGTTGCCTTGTCCAGGTACTTCTGCAGGTCGTCGACCTGAATGTAGATCAGAATCGACGGCTGCTGACCCGGCATCAGCGGGCCGACGCCGCCGCCGATGCTATTGTCGCCTGTCTTGGCCACGAGACCATAGTCCTGACCCTCCCACATCGAGATTTCCCACTCAAACAGCTTGGCATAGAACGCGCGCGCCTTGGCGGCGTCGGCGCCGCAGATTTCGAAATGAACGACGGGTTGTGCCATGCCCGAACCTCCGCGAGTTAGGTAGTGTCTCGCAGTTTCTCCATGTTCGTCAGCCGTCCGGTGACCTGCCGCCGCAAACGGATGTGCGTCAGTTCCGGATCGGACTCGAAGCCGTAACCGCGCATGACGTCGCTGCCCTTCGTGATGACTACATATCCATCGGTGCTGATCGTCCTCTTGTTGTCGTTCCAAGCGAGACGATCGGTTTCGAGCGTGCGCCCATCATCGGTCGTGATCTTCACGTCGCCAAAGACCTCGAGGAAACGCGCCTTCTCCCGGACGAGGGCGGAATCGGCTACCAGGATGGAGGTGTGCTTCCCCTGCTCGTCGTAGAAGTCGACCGACAGACTGTATCCCCACGCCGAATCCTGCTCCGCATAGCTGACGATTTTCCCGCTGGTGATTCGTGTCGTCACCACCGGACCGGTCAGAAAGACCGTCGTGGCATTGGTGGCCTCGGACGACGGGAATGACTGCGCCGCCGGCGGCACGGCGGGTTCATGGCGTCCGCAGGAGACGAGGAGCGCGGCCACTGTCAGGCAGAGAATCCCATTGTCGCCCCTACGGGTCATTGTTCATCCCCTGTGATGGGTGATTCTGGAGGAAGAGCACGACAATCAGACCGCCCCCGAGGATAGGACATCGTGCATGTGCAGAATGCCGGCGGGATGCCCCTTCGCATCGATAACAAACAGCACGGTGATTCGATTCTCTTCCATCCGCGCCAAAGCACCGACCGCCAGTTCCGTGGCGGCAACCGTCTTCGGCCCAGGGGTCATGACCTGGGCCGCCGTGAGTGACATCAAATCACCGCCGGTTTCGACGCGTCGGCGCAGGTCGCCATCGGTGAAGATCCCGACCAGTCGCCCGCTGTCATCGACAACCCCGGTCGCGCCCAGACGTTTGCGTGTCATCTCGACCAAGACGTCTTTGAACGGTGCCTCTTGGTTCACCAGTGGGATGGCGTCGCCCGTGTGCATCAGGTCGGCGACCGTGAGCAGCAGCCGTCGGCCCAAGGCACCGCGTGGGTGCAGACGGGCAAACTGCTCGGGCGTGAAACCACGCTCGGAGAGAACCGCCACCGCCAGCGCATCGCCCAAGGCCAGGGCAGCGGTCGTTGAGCAGGTCGGAACCAGATCGTGTGGTTCAGCTTCCCCCACGACGGCAGCATCGAGGACGACGTCGGCACGACGCGCCAGGTCGCCCTCGCTGTTGCCGGTGATCAGAACAATCGGAACCGCCAACCGCTTGAAGGCGGGGAGCAAGTCGCCGATCTCATCGGACACTCCCGATCGTGAGATGGCGATGACGACATCGCCGGTGCCGACGACACCGAGATCGCCATGGCCCGCTTCAATCGGATGGAGAAAGAACGCCGGCGTGCCGGTGGAGGACAGTGTGGCGGCGATCTTCTGCCCGATCAGCCCGGACTTCCCCATTCCCGTGACGATCACCCGGCCGGTCGCATGCAAGAGCAACTCCACCGCGACGGCAAACCGGGCATCGAGCCGCTCCACCAGTGCCCCCACCGCTTCGGCTTCGCGGCGAATCACGTCGCGTGCGATCCCCAGGCGACGTTCCCGCGCTGCGTCCGACACAGTGACAGCCGGGTCGGCTGAGACTGGTGCCGCATTGGTGAAGGAGATAGGTATCGATCTTGTCATCGCCTTCTCCCCGCCAACAGCGACCGACGAGGGGACATCCGCGCCGCCAACAGCGCATCGATCGCCTCGCGCACGATCCCCCGTCCACCGGGCATCGTCCCGACCCACCGTGCCAGACGCAGAATCTCCGGATGCGCATCGGGCGGCGCCAGAGTCAGAAGGCCGCGACGCCGGAAGATCTCCCGATCGGGGAGATCATCGCCGATGAACAGGCAATCGGAATCGGATAGCCGGTACTTGTGAAGGAGCCCCTCGTAGACGGCCACCTTGTCGCGCACGCCTTGGAAAACGTCAGAGATGCGCAGGTACTCCGCGCGATGCCGCGTTGAGCCGTCCTCGTTGCCGGTGATGATCGCCATCTTGATTCCGGCACGGTGCGCCATGAAGACGCCGACGCCATCAGGCACCCAGAAGCGCTTGATCCGCTCGCCGCGCTCGGTCAAATAGACGTAGTTGTCGGTCAATACACCGTCAAAATCGAAGATCAGCATTTGTATCTTCTGCAAACGGGCTCGTGGGGGGCGCCTGTGACTACGCATGAGTTACCGCCTCAAAGAGCCGGTCCAGCTCGGCCAGCGGCCACTGCGTATCGCGGTCGCTCAACGCCGTCGCCGGATCGGGATGCACCTCGCAGAACACGGCGTCCACGCCGACGGCGACCGCCGCCCGTAACAACGGCAAAAGAAACTCGCGACGACCGCCACTCCGACCGCCGGCCGAACCGGGCGTCTGGAGCGAGTGGGACGCGTCGTAGCAAACCGGGAATCCCAGCCCACGCATGATCGGCAGGGAGCGAAAATCGACGACGAGATCATTGTACCCGTGGGTGCTGCCGCGTTCCGTCAGGATCACGCGGTCGTTGCCGGCGCGGACCGCCTTGTCGGCGATGTGACCCATGTCGGCGGGAGCGAGAAACTGACCCTTCTTGATATTGATCGGCTTGCCGGTTTCGGCCGCCGCCACCACCAAATCGGTCTGGCGACAAAGGAAGGCGGGAATCTGCAACAAATCGACCACGTTTGCAGCCGCGTGGGCCTCGAACGCCGTGTGCACATCGGTCGTGAGCGGCAGGCCCGTGGCAGCGCGCACGCGTTCGAGAATCGCCAGCCCCTCATCGAGACCGGGGCCGCTGTACGAGTCGCCGCGCATCCGATTCGCCTTCATGTACGATGACTTGAAGACGATGGCGTGGCCGTCGCGTTGCGACGCCTCGGCGAGCCCTTCAGCCACGCGCACCGCCATCTCTTCGGATTCCAGCACGCAGGGGCCGAGGATCCACAGCAACCGACCGTCGCCGACAGTGTGCGGGCCGACGGGGAAGTGTCGAACGACTGGTGAAGGGAATCCCGTATTCACATCGATCTCCGTGCGGTCGGACCCCGCGACCACAGAGTATACACAATCATGTCAACTGGGTTACCGGTAAACAAGGGGCTTAAGCCCCTTGTCTTGGATTCGCAACGGGCAGAGCACCCACGGGTGTCGGCGAGAGACGAACCTATGCCGCTCCGGCGCTGTGGCCGTGAACGACGGTGTGCGGCTCCCGCGACTGGCGGAACTTGACCGCCGCCGCCACAAAGTCACGGAACAATGGATGGGGAGCGGTCGGTCGCGACTTTAGCTCGGGATGGAACTGCACACCGATAAACCAGGGATGGTCGGGAATTTCGATGATTTCCACGAGTGTGTCATCGGGCGACAGGCCGGCGGGGACCATTCCCGCCGAGAAGATCTGGTCGCGATACTGGTTGTTGAACTCATAGCGGTGGCGGTGTCGTTCGGAAATCTGGGCCGTGCCATAGGCGCGATGCGTCTTGGTCCCCTCCGTCAACACGCAGGGGTAGGCGCCGAGACGCATCGTTCCGCCCATGTTGGTGACTTCGCGTTGCTCGGAGAGAAGGGTGATCACCGGATGAGCTGCTTCGCGGTTGAACTCGGTCGATTGGGCGTCGTCCAACCCGCAGACGCTGCGCGCCAGCTCGATGACGGCGCACTGCATCCCCAGGCAGATGCCGAAGAACGGTATCCCCTGCTGACGCACGAAGCGAATTGCCTCGATCTTCCCCTCGACGCCGCGCTCGCCGAAGCCGCCGGGAATTAACAGCCCGTCGATGTTGTCGAGGAACGGTTCCGCCCCCTGCTTCTTGATATTCTCCGAGGAAACCCATTCCAAGTCGACGTGGGCATCGTTGGCAACTCCGGCGTGCACGAACGCCTCGATGATCGATTTGTAGGCATCTTTCAGCGTCACATACTTGCCGCAGATCGCGATGCGCACCCGTCGGCCGGGGTTCTTGATCCGGTCGACCATCGCCCGCCAATCCTCCAAGTCCGGCGGCGGCGCCTCCAATGCGAGGAAGCGACAGGCCAGATCATCGACGCCTTGGGCATGAAAGCGCAGCGGTACTTCATACACGGAATCGACGTCGATGGCCGAGAAGACGGAGCTCGCCGGCATGTTGCAGAACAGGCCGATCTTGGCGCGAATCTCCTCGGACAGCTCGGCGGCGGTGCGGCACAAGAGCATGTGGGGCTGGATGCCGATCTCCCGCAGGGCCTTGACCGAGTGCTGCGTGGGCTTGGTCTTGGGCTCGCCGGCGGTTTCGATATAGGGCACCAACGTCAGATGGATGTACAGCGTGCTGTTGGGCGGATCTTCCAGCCCCATCTGGCGGATCGCTTCAAGAAAAGGCTGCGACTCGATGTCGCCGACCGTGCCGCCGATTTCCGTGATCACGACGTCGAGCGGACCATTGCGCTTTTCCATGCGCCGGATGCGCGACTTGATCTCGTTGGTCACATGCGGGATCACCTGTACGGTGGCGCCGAGGTAGTCGCCGCGCCGCTCGCGGGAGATGATCGTCTCATACACCTGCCCGGTCGTGACGTTGCTCTGACTGGTCAGACTCTCACCGAGAAACCGCTCGTAGTGACCGAGATCCAGATCGGTCTCGGCGCCGTCATCGAGGACGAACACCTCGCCGTGCTGAAAGGGGTTCATCGTCCCGGGATCAACATTGAGATATGGATCAAACTTCTGCAGGCCGACGCGCAACCCCCGCCGCTTCAGCAAGAGCCCCAGAGACGCCGCCGCGATCCCCTTCCCCAGCGACGACACGACGCCGCCGGTCACGAAGACGTGTTTGGTGTGGGGCACTCCGAGTGCGTCCATATCCCTATCCCTCCCCTACGAGGTCATCGGCATCCCTGTCCATTCGATTGCGAATGACTATTGGCTCCGCCGGCCCGGCCGGAGACGCCTCGCGAGCGCGCGGGCATCGGCCGGGGTGTCGATTCCATATGTCGCGACGCGACTGCGGGCCACCGCGATCGGGACATCATGCTCCAGGAGCCGCAACTGCTCCAACTTCTCCTGTTTCTCCAATGGCGTCTGCGGCCACCCGGCGAATTCCAATAGGGTGCGTCGGGCAAAGCCATAGACGCCGACATGCAACCAGAAGGGCGCCTTTCCGGTCGAATCGTGCGGGATCGGTGCCCGCGAAAAGTACAACGCGCGTCCGCTGCGGGAAACAACAACTTTGACGCGGTTCGGATTTCGTGCCTCCACCGGCGGAAGCGGTCGGACCAGCGTGGCCACGGAGCAGGAATCGTCCCGCTCCAGCGCCGCCACCAACAGATCGATCGGACGGCCGTTGGGAAGCCACTCGTCGCCCTGCCAGTTGACGACCCAAGCAACGCGTTCGTTGGCCACCGCTTGGGCGACACGGTCGGAGCCGCTCTTGAGCCCGCGCGACGTCATGACGACGCCGGCACCCGCGGCCGCGGCGGCAACGGCAATCCGTTGGTCGTCGGTGGCAACGATCCACCGTGTCACTCGACGTGACCGCCGACAACCGCGCACGACCCACGTGATGAGCGGCCGCCCGGCGATTGACGCCAGCATCTTGCCGGGAAAACGAGTCGCCCCCCAACGCGCGGGGATGACGCCGATGATGTCATCGGGGCCGATGGCGCGAGCGGAATTCACGGTATGATCGTTTCAGAGTGAGACAATGGCGGGCAGAGCCCGCCCTACAGATCTGTTACCCGATCACCTTGGGAACCCGGAAGAAGCCGTCGGCAGCATCGGGAGCCCCGGACAGTGCCTGATCGACCGGGAGACTCGGAGAGACCTCGTCGGAACGCAGCGCCTCTGCCGACTTGATCAAAGGGAGCACCGGCTCGGGATCGACATCACCCAAATCGAGCCCGGACAATTGCGCCACGTAGGCGCTGATCTGCCCCAGCTCCCGTCCGAAGCGGGCGATCTCTTCCTCGGTCAACTCCAGACGCGCCAGACGCGCCACGTATGCCACATCTTCCGCTGTGATTGCCATCTGCTCCAGACCCCAAAAGTCGGAGTCTCCCTTTCCCGTGCACCATCAATAGCCGTGCGTGCATCTCCTGTCAATCACCATTTCTGGACCCGGAATCGATCGTTGCGACCGGGGCGCCACTGGGGTCGAGGAACGCAGCTCCTTCGTCATCCCGAACGAAGTGAGGGATCTGCTTTGTTGAACCACCGGAAACAGCAGATCCCTCGCTTCGCTCGGGATGACAGATGCGGGTTCATGTTCACCCCATGCAACACATGACGATGGCGCTTGTGTCGTGGACCCGCAGTTGCGTTGATTGCCGGGTGCACCCGCTTCGGCGAGATGGAGGAACCGATGAGGACATCTGAAATCCAAGCACTCCTGGCGCAGACCGATCTGGATGGGTGGCTTTTGTATGACGCGCACGGTTTGAATCCGATCGCCCGGCAGGTGGTCGGACTTAAGCGGATGGTCACCCGCCGCTGGTTCGTCTTCATTCCCCGGGAGGGCGAGCCGGAGGCCGTCATTCACATAATGGAACAGCCCGCCTTTGCCGATCTTCGGGCGCATCGCCATACCTACCTGTCGTGGCAGGAGTTGGATCAGGCACTGCGCCGGATCGTGCGTGGGCGGCGCGTCGCCATGGAGTATTCTCCCGACAATGCGATTCCCTATGTCGCCCGGGTTGATGCCGGGACGATTGAGAAGGTGCGCGCCCTCGGCGTGGACATCGTCTCCTCGGCTGATCTGGTGGCGACGATGCTCGCTTGTTGGTCGCCGGCGAAGATCGCGCTTCACCGCCGGGCCGCCGACGCGCTGATCGAAATCAAGGATGCGGCCTTCCGCCTGATCACCGATCAGATCTCGGCGCACAGGACGCTGCACGAGTACGACGTCGTCCAGTTCATTCGGGAGGAGTTTGCACGCCGCGGGATGATCAACGACGGGGAGGGGCCGATCTGCGCGGTGGACGCCAACGCCGGCGATCCACATTACGAACCGGGTCCCCAAGGCAGCGCCTCAATCGGTCCGGACCAGCTTGTCCTGCTCGATCTGTGGGCGAAGCACGATACCCCGGATGGCGTCTACGCCGACATCACCTGGACGGGATACACGGGCAGGACGATTCCGGCCCGAATCGATTCGGTGTTCCAAGTTGTGGCCCGTTCCCGCGACCGGGGCGTGGAATTCCTGGCGAAGAAGATGGAGGGCGGGAGCACCGTCTGCGGCTACGAGGTCGATGAGGCGGTCAGGACCGTGATCGTGGAGGCGGGATACGGTGACCGGTTCATTCACCGCACCGGGCACTCGCTGGGCGCCAATGTGCACGACGTCGGACCGAACATCGACAACCTGGAGACACAAGACCGTCGTCGCCTGCAGGACGGCGTCGCCTTCACGATTGAACCGGGGATCTACCTGCCTGAATTCGGGATTCGTTCAGAGATCAACGTATTGATCGAGCGGGGCCGTCCCGTGGTCACAACCCTCCCGTTGCAACGTGCCGTCACCCCACTTCTCTGAACGGGCGATGGACATCCCGGCAACGACAATTGAGAGCTGGGAGGCGCGCTACGGCACCCCGGTTCGGTGGACTCACATCCAGCCGGTCACACCCGATAACTACGCGATCATCAGAGGGAGTCAGAGGGACGGGCGGGCGCACGACATCACGCTGTACATCGCGGCCGATGGCCGGATCGCCGTAATCGCAAAGCCTGTCTACCCGCCCGGCATGTTCCGCGCACCCTCAGGGGGGCTGACTCCCGGTGAATCACTCGAAGCGGGGGCATCGCGCGAGGCATACGAGGAGACGGGACTCCGCATTCGCCTCGCCTCCTACCTGCTTCGTGTCGATGTCACATTCGTGGAAGACACCCGCAGGATTGACTGGTGCACGCATGTGTTCTCGGCCTCGGCCATCGACCAAAAGATCGCACCGGTCGATCACCATGAGATTCGTGAAGCCCGTTGGGCCTTGCCATCGGAGTTTGCCGCCTTCGGACGTATGATGCGGCTGACATCACACGGCGGACTGCACTACCGCGCCGCCCTCCACGAGCAGGTGGCGGCGGTCCATCCCCTATTCCTCCAGTATCAATCCGCCAATCCCTGAACGCCAAGGCGGCATCGGGGACGTTGTCCGTTTGCCACATCTTGTAGGCCGGTCACCACTTCCCACTCGTCCTCGTTTGTCGAGACGGTCGGCTCGCACATAAACCGACACTCGAAGCAGATCACGTATCCCATTATCCCTTAGTTGCTTACTGGCATGGAGTGATGGCTGACTGACCCTCCAAGTTGCCCGGCACTTCCATTGCATCCCCTGGCTGTGGGTTCGCGCAGGCGGACCCGCAGACGAGGGCGGGGCGATGAAAGTCCGTTATGTCCTGACAATGGAAGAGCTCCTGGTTCACGGTGAGCGCATCGAGAGTCTGACCCTCGATTGGGAGGACGAAGCGACTCAGGATGAGGTGATGGATTTCTCGCAGAAGTGGATCACCTCGCGCAACTTCCTGACGTCGCGGATGAACGGATTGAGCGAGGTCGGGGAGTCATCGCTGACCATTGAACCGATCGGTCAGCAATGCACCTGACCCAGCAGTCGTCAGAACACGGTGGCGCATCGTGACAACCCTGTTGACGACCATCATCGGAGCCATCCAGCAGTTCATCGCCGGTCTGTCCGGACGATGGATCGAGATGAATGTCTGGATCGAGAGCCGCTATGGCGCGCCGGTCAAGTGGGGAATCTGGATCCTGATAGCCTTCGGCGTGCTCATACTGCTGGGCCGGGCCGCGAAGGCGGCTGTCAACCTGACGTTCTATGTCATCCTGCCGTCGGCGATCCTGACGGTTCTGTTGCTCGTGTTGATGCCCTGTTGGTCGCCGATGAAGACCTTCCCCATTCTCATGGGTGTCACCATGTTCATGCTGATCTCGCGTTCGCGATGAAAGCGGGGGCGCAATGCACAAGCGGCATCGTCATCATCGATCCTGTCCGCGCTGCCAGCGCAAACTGATCTGCCAACATGGACTCTGGGTCTGCATGCGCTGTCTGCTGATCTGGCGGGGCGACACGTTTGAACCGTTGACGCCCGACAGTCTCGGCGTGTCATCGATGTACGACTACTTCTTCCGGTCGTGACAGCGGCACGGCACGAGGCAAGTCAGTCCCCGGTCGGGACGACTGTGGCGGCCTCGATCATCAGGACAACCGTGCGCTGCAACGCTCGTGTCCGATGCCGGACGCCATGGGGCACAAGCAACCCCTCCCGCGTACCGAGTTCCACTGTCCGCCCCTCCAAATCCAATAGCAGACTGCCCTCAAGGACGAAGAAGAACTTGTCCTCGCGGTCGTGTTTGTGCCAGTGGAATTCTCCCTGAAAGACGCCCAGCCGCACGACACTGTCATTCACCTGGCAGAGTGATTGATTCCACCATTGCGTCGTGCACTCACCGGCAAGCCGCCCGACTTCCACGAGTTCCAGCGGCGCATACTTGATGTCGGAGTGAATGTCGTAGTTCACCGACCCTCCTGTGTGTGAGACCAAGATCGTCAGTCCTATCTCACAGAAGCAATGACGCCGCCGCCGAGGAGTCGGTCGGAATCGGGATCATAGACGACGGCCGATTGCCCCGGCGTGATGGCGCGCTGGGGCGCATCAAAGACAATCTCGAAGCTCTCGGGGCCGTCCGGTATCACCAGCGCGGGTGCGGCCTGGTGCCGATAGCGTATCTGCACCCGGGCGCGAAACGTCTCCTTAGGCGGCTCCATCAACCAGTTCACCCTGGTGACGAGGCAGCGGTGACAGAACAGATCGGCATCGTCGCCAATGGTCACGGCACCGGTCTCGGCATCGATGGCCGTGATGTATTGCGGCCGCCCGGTCGCAATCCCCAACCCTTTGCGCTGGCCGATGGTCAGCCGTTCGAATCCGTCATGCCGACCGATGGCGATGCCTTGGGCGTTGAGCACGGGACCGGGTGTCGATGCGACACCGTCGCGATCGGCACACTCGGCGAGGAATCGATCCAAGTCATTGTCGGTGACGAAGCAGATGTCGCGACTCTCGGGACGCTCGGCGTTGACGAGGCCGTGCCGGCGGGCGATCTCGCGAACTTGAATCTTCGTCAGCCGACCCAGCGGGAAGATGGTGCGCGTCAGAAACTCGCGCGGCACGCCCCACAGAAAGTACGACTGGTCACGTGTCGCATCGATCCCCCGGTGCAGGGCGATGTCGCCACCCGCGCATTGCTCCAGGCGCGCATAGTGACCGGTGGCGATGGCGTCGCATCCGTAGGCGACCGCCTTCTCCCAGAGCGCCGGCCACTTGATCTGCGTGTTGCAGACCGCGCAGGGATTGGGGGTCCGTCCGCGACGGTATTCGGACACGAAATCGGCCATCACGGTCTCCGCGAATCGCCGCGACAAATCGACCGTGTAGTGCGGGAAGTCAAACTTGGCCGCGATCGCCCGGCAGTCGGCAAACGATTCGACCGTGCAACACCGACCATCGCGCGCGCGATCTCCGCCCACCGCTTCGTAATCCCAGAGCTTCATCGTGATGCCGACGACGTCACAGCCGGCGGCCGCCAGCAGGACGGCCGCGACCGATGAATCGACACCCCCCGACATGGCCGCCGCCACGCGGCGACCTCTCCAGCGGGAGTCGATGATCGATGCGAAACCACTCAACATGCTCTACGCATTTCCAAGAGGGGGCGGCACGATCCCTCACCCGCTCGGACCGGAGGTCCGAGCGACCTCTCCCGGAGGGAGAGGTTATCTGTCGCCGTCGCCCTGCCAGACAGGGAGCAGGGTCTTCCCCTCTCCCTTCTGGGGAGAGGGTTGGGTGAGGGGCTCTGTCGTCAGAACATGGCACATCATATTCAGACTCGTACTCTCACCACGCCGTACAATCAGAGCCCGCCACGTGGCAGCGTCCGCATCCGCTCGACTTCGGCAGCGACGGCATCGGCGATGATGGCAGCATGTTCTGTGCGACTGCCTCGTCCGAATGAGAAACGAATCGATCCATGGGCGTAATGCGGCACAATGCCCAGCGCTTGGAGCACATGCGACGGCTCACGAACGCCCGAGGTACATGCCGAGCCGGTTGAGACGCAGAGTCCCCGCAGATCCAGCGCAATCATCAGGTCGGTTCCGTCCACGCCGCCGAAGCCGACCGCCACGGTGTTGGGAAGTCGGCTATCGGGATCACCGAAGAGCTCAATGTCGGTGACTTTCTCACCCAGCAACCGTTGAAATTCCGCCGCAATCGCCGCGACGCGTCTGGGTTCGTCGGGGTCTTCATGCAAGAGCTTCATCGCGACGGCGGTTCCTGCCGCACCGGGGACATTCTCGGTGCCGGGACGACGGCCCATTTCCTGGCCACCGCCATGCAGGATCGGAGCCAACCGAATGCCCTGCCGGACATAGAGCAGCCCGATACCCTTCGGTCCATAGAACTTGTGGGAAGACAGGGAGAGTAGATCGACTCCCAGCTTGTCCACGTCCACGGGGATCTTCCCCAATGCCTGGACCGCGTCGGTATGAAAGACCACGCCGCGCTCGTGGGCCAACCGTGCCAACAGTGACACCGGCTGGATCGTCCCGATCTCGTTGTTGGCCAGCATGACCGACGCAACCTGCGTATCCGTCCGCAACGATCGTGCGAATTCCTCCGGATCAACCCGCCCCAACCGGTCCGTCGGCAGCACGGTGACTTCAAGACCGGCGCGGCGCGTCCACGCCGCCGTCTCGGTGATCGCATGGTGCTCGGTGGCGACGGTCACCCAGTGCCTGCCGCGCGCATCCGGCGCGTGGAGGGAGCCGAGAATCGCGAGGTTGTCGGCCTCGCTCCCGGAGCCGGTGAAGACAATCTCGGAGGGCTTCGCCCCAATGAACGAGGCGATCTGGGCACGGGAGTCGTCCAGCCGTACGCGGGCACGTTGCCCCAGCCGGTGCGCCGACGAGGCGTTCGCGAAATCCTCCACGGCGACCTGGCGCACGATGTCAGCCACGCGGGGGTCGGTCGGTGTCGTGCTGTTATAGTCGCAGTAGATTGCGTGCATGGTGTGTATGTCGCTCTCTTGCTCCCGACTGTCAGGTTGACAGAGAACCTGTCATGCGACGGCGACGCGCGGAGTACAGTTGTGCCGCCTCCACAAACGCACGGAAGAGCCGCACGGTGGCATCATCATCGGGGCGCACTTCTGGATGCCATTGGACGCCGACAACGAACCGATCACCGACCTCCTCGACCGCCTCGATGACGCCGTCCTCCGGGGCGTGCGCGGTCACAACGAGACCGCGTCCCGGCGACTTGATGGCCTGATGATGGCTGGTGGCCACGGCGACCCGTGCCGCCTTCAGGACAGATTGCAGGCGACACCCCGGCGCGACGTCCACGGCATGTGTCTGCACATACAGCCCGCTGCCGCCGCGGGAATGATCGCGCGGCGACTGTGGGTATTGCTCGCCCAGATCCTGATAGAGCGTCCCACCCCGGGCCACGTTGAGAACCTGAATCCCGCGACAGACTCCCAGTATCGGCAGGCCGAGTGAATCGGCCGCCGCGATCGCCGCCAATTCAACCCGATCTCGTTCCGGATTGATGGTCAGATTGTCCACTTCGGCATGTTCACCGAAGTGCTCCGGCGCCACGTCCTCACCACCGGTGAGAAACAGCCCATCAACGTGATCGAGCACGGAAGCGACCTGCGCCGTCGGGCATTCATTGGAGATCCCGATGGGAACACCGCCGGCCGCGGCAATCGCCGCCCCGAAGGCACTGGGAAGCCATTCATACGCGTACGGCGTCGGGTCACGACGTCCTTCATTATACGACTGTCCCCGCAAGGTCAGGCAGATGAGTGGCGGCTTATCCACAAGCCATTCCCTCCAAGCCGCGTTCGGCGCGGCATGATCACAGTACGCACGGTTTACTGAAAGCGTTGATCGGATCGCGCCGATTCTTCACTCGCCCACGAAGTTCGTCAGAATGAGAACAGAATCGACAAATGCAATCGGTCCGACTTGGGATACCGCGGGTGCACGACCCGTCGGGCGTAGTCCAGACGGATCGGCCCCACCGGCGCGATGTACTGCCAACCGATGCCCAAGGAAACCAGCATATCCTTGAGCGCGACGCGCCGGAAGTCCGCGAAGTTGTTCCCGGCGTCGAGGAAAAGAGTGAACCAGAGCTTGGACACCGCCGGCGTACGCAACTCGAGGTTGGCCATCGTCACGACGCGTCCGCCGATCGGCGCGCCGGTGGAATCGTCGACCGGACCGATCGTGTTCTCGGCGTACCCCCGAATCGAGTTGGCCCCGCCCAGATAGAACCGGTCCAGCGTGGGAATGAGCGTGCCCCCGGAGTGCGTATTCGCCCAAGCGAGGCGAAAACGCGACGCCAGCACCGTCGGGGCGCTGACGATCTGGTAACGGGCCCAGGAAATGTCCAACTTGTAAAAATCATCAGCTCCACCCAGGACACCACCGACATATTCCCCGTCCACGCGTGTGCGCGCGCCCGAGGTCGGAATGAACACGTTGGGCCGCGTGTCCCGTTCCGCCGCCACGGTCCAACGACGTCGAACACTGATTCCCTGCTGTTCCAGGAACGTTTGGTACTGATCCGCCGGTATACCGTAGATCGTCACACGTTCATAGATGAGCGAAGACCACCACCGAGCCGTCCGGCCAACACGCCGCGTCACATTCAACTCGCCGGAATAGGTCTCCACTTTGAAGTCTTGGGTCGCGGCGCGCACACCCGGCTGGTAGGCCAGGGTGAGTGTCGTCGGCAGACGCACACCAAAGACCCATGGCTCCGTATAGCGCGCGGCGAAGCGATGATGGAGCACCCGCCAGTCGGTGACGATGACGAATCCGGACTGGGCCGACAATGACCACTGACGCCCCGACCCCATCCAATTCCGGGAGCCCCACTCGACCGCGTAGTCCCACGTCAGGTCGCGTTCCGGATCCTGCCCGGCGCCGGTGCGGAATTCCACATATGAGGGGTCGCGCTCAACGACGCGAAGTTGGTAGTTGGCGCGCTTCGGCTGCCCCGGACCGGCTGAGTCAAACCCGGTCGGTTCCAGGTGAACGAAGCTGAACAGACCACTGGCATAGACATCCTGTTGGCGCCACGCCAGGCGTCGCTGGGAGAAGGCGGCGCCCGGTTCCCATGCGATCTCACGGCCCACCAGCCGCTCGTTGGTTTTCTCGGCTCCGCGGATGGTCAGTTCCCCCAAGACGACGGAATCTGCAGCGGTGAGATGAAGCTCGGCATCGATGGAGTCGGCGCGAGGATGGAGAGCCACGCTCATCACGGCCCGCGGGTGCCCCCGGTCAGCGCAGAGGGCACGCACACGATCCGCAACCAAAGCCATGGTCAACGAGTCGGCGGGAGCGCCACGAGCCAGAACTCGCAGCTCCCGCTGTCCCCGTGCCACGAGTGTCGGAGAGTCACCGTCCAAACGGACGCCCCCCCAGTAATAGCACGGGCCTTCGTTGATCGTGACGGTGACAATGGCAGCCCCGCTCTCATCAGGAGCGGCACTGATCTGCGCCGCCGCTTCCCAGAAACCCTGCCGTCGGTATGCGAGACGAATCGCCTCGCGATCACGATACTCGGCGCCGACCAGCAGGTGTGAACGATGGGCCAAACCCAGTTGAGCCCAGAATCCCGGCGCATGAATCTCCATCACGGCGCGAATCCGCCCGGCAGACAGCGCCCGGTTGCCGACCACATCGACGCGGGCCACCTCGGGACGTTTGCGTCGCCAGGTCCGTAGTGCCTCATCCTGTGCTTGTGCCAGTACGGGCAGCACCGAACCGCCGAGAGCGATCAACGCGGCGGCACAAATCAAAGCGCGTCGAGCGGGAGCGGGCGTCAATAGTCCCAATTGAAGTGCAGGTTGAGCCGGTAGCGACTGTCTTTGTCGCGGTTGCCTTCCAGGAACACATGTCGACCGAGGCGATATTCGAACCCGACCTCCTGCCCTCCGGCCACGTCAATCGGGCTGCTACCGTACAGATACAAATGCGGTGAGACATACCGACCGACGGTGATCTGCGCATTCAGCCCGCCGAGGGAGTTGATCTCCAACGTCTCAAGTCCGAGTCTGCGCGCCGCCGCTCGCTGGACCTCGGAGAGTAGCAACCCCGTGGCGGCGAACTTCAACCGGTTGGCCAAGGGATCGCCGGTCGTCGTTGTGTCGCTCCCACCGGATCCCGATGTCGTGTTGGTGGCCAGCAGCAGCAGTACGTCCTGTTCGGTGTAGGGCGCCTCGGGTTGAATCAGCGGTTCGGAGGCCCGGCCCCCGATATGCAGGTTCAGATCGACGACCTGGCTCGACGAGCCCGTCGCCGTCGCCTGCACCCGAGGCTGCTGAATGCGAAAGACGACGTCGATATCCAATTGCGGGTTCGGCTGAACCGGATCGTCAAAAGTGATGACGCCCCGCTTGATCTGCCCGACCTTGTCCAGAAGGTAGATCTTGCCGCGAACGAACTCCGCGGTGCCGATGTAGTTCACCTGCCCGCGCGAGCGCACCAGACGGAGGTCGGCCGACAGCTCAGCTTCGATCTGATCGTTACGCAGCCAGTAGTTTCCGGGCATGTCGATCAACATGTCCCAGTCCCACAGTGTCGTGTCGATCACCGGCGCCTCGGGTTCCGCCGCGAGCGGCTCGTGATCGTCGACACGCAGGGGATGAATCGTCCCCTTCACAATCGGCGGCGTTGACCCTTTCACCGTCAGATCGAAATCAGTGGTGACGGCGTAGTCCTCGAATTCGAAGCGCGCCGGAACATCGCGTCCCGTCACTGTGAGATCGTAGTCGAAGCGATCATACGATTCGACCAACAGCGATCCGACGGCACGGATGCGACCCCGCTTGCGTCCGTCGCGCACGATTCCGGTCGCCTTGTCGACACGGATCGTATCCTGCCGCAACGTGAGGTCAACCTGGACGTCTTCGATGGGATTGACGATTTCGAGCGCCTTGACTCTCGCCGAGCGCATGGTGCCGCTGCCGCTGAAGAGCGGCGATTGCGGCGTGCCGCCGACGGTCGCGGACAAAGAGTACGAGCCATGGATCGACTCCAATGTCTGCGGCCAGAAACTCACGATGCGATCGAGATTATCACCCGAGGCACTCAGCCGACCCGACAGCGGTTCGGCCAGAACGCGCTGATCGACAGTCTCGAAGCTCAGGTCGATCGGGAAGGTCCCGCTGGCGTCCACCTGAAAGTCGGGATTCTTCAGGCGAAGCCAATCGGCCACCAGACGTTTGTCCTCGTAGAACAACGCTCCCTCCAAATCACCAAAGTCGCGGTCCTGATAGCTGAGATCGGACAGTGCGCCGGTCAAAGAGAACCGCGGGGCGGCAAAGGTCCCCTGAAGGCGTCCCCGCGCCTCCAGCAAGCCTGCCAACTCAACCGTGGGAAAGAACCGCCGCCAGAGAGACTCCAGGCGGAATTGCTCCACTTCCCAGCCCAGGTCCATCCGTGTGTCGTAGTCGAAACGACCTTCCGCGTGGACTACACCAAGTGGCCCTTCAAATGACAGGGGAGCCAGACGAAATCCGACGGAGTCGACGACGATGCTGACGCTGTCGCCGGCGGAGTAGTGCTGGTTGTCCCACTGTATGGTCAAGGGATACAGTTGGACCGGGACCGTGTCGGCCGACCAGTTGAGCCACCCGGCCCCTTCCACGTCGACGTTCGGCGACGACCAATGCGCCCAATCGATGACGACGTCATGCGCCATCAAACGGGCCTTCAATTCGATCGAATCCGTCGCCACGTCCCATGTGGATGATCGTCCCCAATGGGCTTCCACAGTGCCGGCACGCTCGTACAGGAACCGCGGAACAGAGAACCGGGCGGAGAACTCGTTCGTGTAGAGATCGTACATGCGCAACGTGTCGGACGCCACGGTCCCTTCCAAGTCGGGATCGCGAGTCAGCCCGCTGAGGATGATCCGGCCGCTCCCCCGTCCGGCCAAGGAGTCGATGAAGATCATCGGGTCCCACCGGCTCAGGTCGCCGCAGGTGACATCGGCGAAGAGGTCCAACGAATCGGCGAAGGCGACCGTCCCGCCGCCGACGAAGGTCGTCCCGTTCAGTTCCACTGTGAAATCGCCACCCAGAATCAGTGAGTCCGATGTCACCCCGATGGCGCCCCGAGCACGCTGGAAGTGCACGTCATCAAATACGCCGGCACTCATGTCGACGTCGCCGCGCACGCGCAGATCATCGCCGGTGGAACCCAGACCTTCCAGCCGAACGAACCCCGAGAAATCGCTGGTATACGTCCCCTCGGCAAGGCGTTCCAGGTTGAGATCCCGCACGTTCCCCGTGTAGCTCCACCGTATGGGATGGGCCTCCCAATCCACGTGTGCCGTACCGTGCCAGCGGGCATCGGCGATATTCCCGGAAATCGAGTCAAAAGCCAGGTGACCCGGCTCGGCAGTAAACCTGACAGCAACGTCCTGCAGCACAAACCCCTCGAGCGTGCCCGTCGTGATGACGTCACCGGTCCACCGCTTCCCTTCCCAGTCGGCTCGGATCTTCCCGTCTACATTCAGACGTCCCCGTATACCGAGATGGACGATGGCCTCGACATCATCCAACACCAGCGGCCGCCCCTGCACACGCCACCGGTCCGCGGTCCCCGACAACAAGAGGTCCGACTGCCCGGCTCGCAGGACGAGTGAATCGCAGACCCACCCGGCGCTGGTGATATCGCAGCGTCCAGCCGCGGAGACCGACCCAAGTGCATGGGAGTGGGCTGACATGTCCCAGAGTCGCAGGTGGACATCTCCCTTTTGGGCGGCGAGCAACGCGTCCATGCGTACCGCGTCCACGATCGGCACCGTGTCCCCGACCCGCCAGAGCGCGGCATCTTCGATGATAATGGAGCGCAAGGACAGATCGAAAGCGCCTCTGATTCCTCCTTCTGATGCGGAAGTCCGGTGTAGCGACCGCCACCGCGCCGCCAGCGAATCTCGTGGCAGGAAGAGCCGAACCTGCGAAAGCCGGATGCTATCGATGACGTGTCCCTCGGACAGGAGAGTCCGTACGTCATAGGCGAGCACCAGCTGCCCGACGGTGACCAGAGTGTCAAGAGTGCCCCCGCGCCCCGGGGCTGTGATGACGATGCCGCTGGCGCCGACGCAAGAGAGGACGTTTCCGGATAGAGAACCGATGCCGACGCGAACGTCCGTGATCGGTTGGAGTGTCCGGTTGATCCTGTCCACCAGACGATTCTTCAACCACGGGGACTGGGTCAGCCAGATGTATGTGCCGACCCCGACGACCAGCACAAAGCTCAAGGTCCAAAGGGGGATTTTGAAGCGTTTCCGCATACTGCCAGGCCGCGCCGCGTCGAACTCACAGGCCGCCCCACCGAGTCGGACTCACGATACGATGCTCGGAGGGCCGGGGCAAGGCCATCGCGAGTACCGTCATGTCAGCCGAGCGAGATCGGCACGGCGTGCGTCAGTGTTGGCCTGTATGTCTGAGAGCCGACAATTCCTGTTGCAGCGAGTCCACGATCTGTTCCAGGCGGCGCAGGCGCTGCGCCCAGTCTGTCGGTTCTTGATCCCCCTTCGGTGCCGCACCCAGACCGGGCCTGTCGGGTCGTGCCAGCCGATCTTGGACAATCGCGGAAGGGAGCCAGAAGGGAGAACCACCGGATGGACCTAACGCAGAAGACGAGGGCGCGGTGCTGACCTGCAGCTCGGGCAGATCCGCCCGGCCCGCTTCCAGCGCGACCTTAAGCGGTTTGCCACCTCGGAGCAGGTCGATCATCAGCCGTTGCCCGGGACGGGACTGAGAGATGATCTGACGGAAGCGTCGGACGGACGGGACAACCTGGCGATCAACTGTGACAATCACATCCCCCTGTTTGATCCCGAAGCGTGCCGCCGGTGTGTGTTCCACGACCCCGGTGACCAAGACACCGTTCTCGGTCTTGAAGTGGGCGGCATACCAGCCGGTCAGATCTTCAACATACACGCCGATGTAGGCGGGCGCTTCAAAACCGACATCGGTGACACGCCCGGCCGCCCGCAGTGCCACCGTGATCGGAATGGCCAGCGAGACGGAGGAGGTCGGCAATTCCAGTCGCCGGCCGGGAACGGTGACAGACCCACGTCCCTCACCGGCGGGCAGAAGGAGTGGATCGACATAGAACGGCTCGGAGATCTTGGCCTTGACAAGACCGATGACTTCGCCGCGGCTGTTCACCAACGCGCCGCCGGAACTCCCGGCGGAAACACCCAGCGACATCTGGATTGTCCCATCGGGCCGGAACCCATTGACCTCCCCCCACGACAACCCGCCGGAGTATCCGTAGGAATTCCCGATGGCCGCGACGAACGATCCCACGCCAAGGTTCGCGCCGTCTCCGAACCGGGCCGGCACGAGGTTGGTGGCGGTAATCTGCAGAACGGCGACGTCGCCATGAGTGCCGAGCAGCGTCGCTTGAAAGAGCCGTCCATCGGCCGATTCGACCCAAAAATCATCGGCATCCTCGATGACGCGTGACGTGGTGAGGATTCGGCCGAGCGTATCCATAATGACACCGGAACCCACGGAAAGCGACGATGACCCCGCCTTCGGGGTGCGGCCCGAGTCCATGCGGCAGGCGGAGCGAATCGTGACCACGGAAGGAGAAACAGCATCGACCACGGTTCGTAGTTCATGCTCGAGCGCCTGCAGCAAGGAACCGGGCGGACCTCCCGGCACCCGGGCCTGCGACATGCCATGGACTGCGATGCCGCCCAACGACGCGGCAAGCGCCAGACATAGGTATCGTGTTGTCAGCTTTGGGATGTGCCTACACCGATCGCCATGGTCCATTCAGTCAGTCTCCGTTGCTCCCCTCGACCTCTTCGCCCTGCTTTGCACCAGGGTTCCATGGTATTTTACACCCAAGACCGGATTGGGCGCCACGATCTTAGGGCGATTGGGTGCGCCGGATGGCACAACCTCGCCGTTCTGCGAAAGAAAAGGCCGCAACCGCGGCCCTTCTCAAGCCCTACAGGGAATTCGGTTAGAAACTGTCTTTGCGCGAGACCTGCTCGGTAGACACTGTAGGCAGAACATAGCGGGTCGGGAGTTTCTTGGAGGTTGGGTCATTGAGGCCGACCGCCTCAACGATATAGTTCTCCGGCAGCCGACCAGCCGCCAGATACTGCTCCTGAAGGCGACGCATCTCCGGCGTCAGACCTTCCACAGGGGTCAGCGTCGCGGGCAGTGCGGAGGACGTTGACAACTCTCCGGCCGCGTCCACCTTTCCCTGCGCGAGCGGACCCGGCGCCGGAGAAAGAAACCGATAGGCACCCAGACCGACGCCGACCACGAGCGTGGCGGCTGCCAGGGCTAGAACGGGACGGGGAATGACGGGGATGAAGCGCCGGCGCCAAGCGGGACGGGACTCACCGGTCTCGACACGTCGGATCGCCGCCCGCAACCGCAGATTGAAGTCGGGACGCACCGAGACCTTCTCCAGACGCTCGGCCAAAGCACCGATCTCCGAGAAGTAGAAGCCCTCCCGTCGGCATTCAGGACATGCCGAAAGATGGGCGTCCAAACGCACCCGCTGGCGTTCGGACAGCGTCCCGTCACAACGTGCGGACAGGTACCAACGTGCCTTGCGACAACGCACCGGATTGCTCCAACTTCGGTTTCAGTTCATCTTTCAACACCGCACGGGCGCGATTGACCCGTGACTTGACCGTCCCCAGTGGGACTCCCAAAATCTGAGCGACTTCCTCGTACGGCAATTGCTCAACGTCGCGCAACAGGAAGGCCTCCTTGTACCGGATCGGCAAGCGACCGATCGCTCCTTGGAGGAGGTGACCGAGGGCTGAGGGCCCCATCTTGGTGTCGGGGATGTCGACACCTTTCTCCGAAAGATCGAAGAGACTGTAAAACTTGAACTTACGGCGTTTCCGCAACTCGTTCTTGCCCAAGTTCAGCGCGATTGTATAGATCCAAGTCGACAGACAGTACGAAAAGTCATAATCCTGGCGATGTGTCCAGACACGAAGGAAGGTCTCTTGGACCAGATCCTCGGCCTCGTTTTGATCGCCGAGCATCCGGTAGATGATGTTGACCAGTCGTGACTTGTACCGATCCACGAGTTGCTCGAACGCGTCGTAGTCATCCTGCTGGACTCGACGCATCAGCCCATGGTCGATGGCTTTTGAGGTATCCAATGTCTCCTCTCCCCTCCGCGGGTTGGGGACTTCATTCTCCCCTATTACCCGCTGGCTCCGAGAGACGTTCCACAAAAATATATGCCGAATTCCTGTCGATCCAAGCTCGAAAGCTGCGCCGGGCCAATCCGTCGGGTAACTTATTGAACGACAAGCTGCTGGCATTGTCGCGATCCGGTCGGTGCCGGGCCGTGGCAGGCCCTCCCGGGAGATTGGCCTAAAGAAACGGCAGTCCCCAATCCACCGGCGCACAGAATCGGTGCCACCGGGAGCACAACCAAGCCTGTTTCCCACCTCGGAGCGTTCCTCAGCCCCTGGCCGAGCCCTCATGCGCTGAGAGGTAGATCGTGGCGTGGCACCCGTTTTTGTATTGACAGGTTTCCACGGACGGGAGATTATCCACAGTGGCAGGGTGTACTTTATCCGAGAGGGGACAAATGAAGAATCTACGGTGGTCCTGGGCGGGGCTTGTGGCCTCGTTGCTTGTGTTGGTCACTGCCACATCGGCGGACGCGCAACGGTCGTCTCGATACCGAGGCCTGTCCAACGACGAGAACATCGGTAATGAACGAGCGCCGCGCCGTATGATCGACAATCCCACAGCGGGGATGCTCGGCCGTGGTTCATTCGACACCGAATTGCGCGCCTTCCCCGACGGCGGCATGCTCGGGATTCTGCAGATCGGTCTCACCAAGAACTGGATGGTGGGCATCGCCTATGGGGGAACCAACATCATCGCCGCGCATGATCCGCAATGGAACCCCCACATGCAGTTCCTCACGCGGTTGCAGTTGATCGGCGAGACGATGGCGCTCCCCGGTCTGGCGGTCGGTTACGAGGACATCGGTTTCGGGCCGTGGATCGACTCGCTGGACCGATTCGACATCAAGTCGAAGGGCTTCTATGCGGTCGTGTCGAAGGCCTACCGCGGCACCAGTTTCACCTCGTCGCTCCACGGCGGCGTCAACTACTCACGCGAGCGTGCGGACAAGGACGACGACGTCGATTTCTTCTTCGGCAGTGATCTGCGTTTCGACAACAACATCGGATTCGTCGTCGAGTATGATCTGGGTTTGAACGACGATCGCAAGCATCACAGTCTGGGCAAAGGCGAGGGGTATCTCAATGCCGGGGCGCGGTGGACGGTACTGGAACGAGTCCTTATGGAGTTCAATCTCAAGGACATTCTGACCAACCGGCGCGGGAGCAACACCATCGGGCGTGAGCTCCGGCTGATCTACGTCGAGTCGTTCTAGGCGACAATTCGGGTGTGTTCTCCGCGTCGGTGCGCAAGGGGCTGAAGCCGCTTGTCCTCGCGGAGTCGGCTTCACAACCTGGCAGAGATCACGAATATCATGGGCAAACAAGGGGCTTAAGCCCCTTGTTGACCCACGGTGTTGGCTCGGACGGGACGCCGGATCCCAGTGACCTCTCCCCTGCCGAAGCCGATCCATCTCAGTAGGTACATGCCAGTGCCGAGGGTGGCTCCGGGCGCCGAAATTGTCGTTTATGACGGCAACGGGAGGGGGTCGCCGGGCGTAGAAGCTCTCGGTGGGGTGCACGTGGACGGCGGAGAGCCGGTCGTGCCGGAAGAACCTGAGGTGGATGATGGCTGAACCAATGAGAACCGGTCCGCGTGCTCCCGCGCTCTGGGCCGCCCCGATTGTAGTCGCCCTGGTGTTCGGACTGGTCGGGTGCTACACCATGCTGAAGCATCCGATCACCGAGAACGAGGGGCCCGAGCGAACCGACGCGGATGTCCACTCGCAGGAGTACTACCGGCAGAACTGCCTCGACTGCCACGCGGATTATGCCACATACCCCTACGGATATTTCTATGGGTTCTACCCGGAGTACTACTTCGAGAACCCGCGCTGGGGGTACTACTACGCCTACCCGTGGTGGTGGGACCACCAATGGTACGAACCCGATGCGGCCGAGGCCGGTGGCGACGAGGGAACCAGCTCCACCAAAGCCGAGCGCCGGGGCGGGATCGTCCCACCGTATGTTGACCGTGCCCCAGCGGTCTCGGCACCGGGCGGCACGGGCGGAGGGTATCGTGCCATTGGCAGTGGTGTTGGTACCGGCAAAGGTGGGACTGGGACCGAACCCGGAGGGGCGGGACCGGGAACGACACCGACCAAGACCCGCGTGAAGATAACCGGGCAAACGCCGCCCGACAGCACCGGCACCACGGAGCAAAAGACAACAGACAAGAAGGCCGATCGACGCGGTGGTGTCCCGCCGAATTGAGCGGCCGTGCGAAAGTTGAGGGTACGGTGATACGGACAATGCGATTGGTCGACCGGGTACGCCGCATCGGGCTCGGCGCAGCCCTCATGTTCGTCTGCGTCAGCACGGCGTCGGCCCAAGTGTTTGATACCGAGGCATTGGGCCAGGAGACGCTCTGGTCTGACTTCTTCGGCAGCGATGCGCGGGCCATGGCGATGGGCAACACGGGATTGGCGTTTTCCCATGACGGGTCCGCCATGATCTACAACCCGGCCAATCTGGCCAAAATCAAACGCATTGAGTTCCGCGCGGGGTTGTCACATCAGCGGCTGGCGAACGACACGCGCCTGTTGTGGGGTGGGCAGGCATTCACCGACGATCGCAATCTCAACAAGACGCGCATCAACGCCTTGTCGCTCACGGTACCGGTACCGACTTATCGCGGATCGCTCGTCTTCGGCTTTGGTCTGCATCGGATCAATTCATTTGATCGCGCCTTTGGCGTACTGTACGACGAACTGGGCACCAGCGGCGTCGCCACCGATCGCGGCCGTGAGTTGGAGACCGGCGGCATTTGGAAGTGGACGGCGGGTGGTGCGGTCGATATATCGCCGCGGCTGTCCACCGGCATGTCTTTGCACCTCCTCACCGGCAAGGACGACTACCAGTGGAACCGCGAGGACAACCGCACGGCCAATACGATCACGGAAGACCAGACGATCAACCTGGATTACGTCGGCGTGTCGGCCACCGCCGGACTCACATACGCGATTTCGCCGGTGGTATCTGCGGCGCTGACGCTTGAGACGCCCACCTACCTCGCTGTCGAGGAGAACGCCAGGCTGGTCGTCGATACTCTGGATTCGGAATGGCAATGGTACGATGAGACGACCTCCAACTACCAGATTCTACGTCCCCTGGCGTTCGGTCTTGGATTGGCGGCTTCAGTCCGGCAATTGAACATCCTCGGTGATTTGCGATACACGGATTGGACGCAATTGGATTTCAGTTACGATGATCCGGCTCTCAAGAATGACGAGGCCGCTGCCAAGCGCTTTATCCAAGACAACCTCACCGAAGTCTTGGGCGTAAACATCGGCGCCGAATACCTCATTCCCGATCGAGGTGTGACCCTCCGGGCCGGGTACTTCCGCGACCCGCTCCCGGTCGATGCGCGATTCATCGAATCACAGCGGCAGTACGTGACCGCCGGCGTGGGGCTTCTCATCGACCGGGTGATGACACTCGATCTGGCCTATGTGCAGGGCGGGTATGAGCTGCGCAACGACGACCCCGGCACGTATTTCGCCAAGTACAAGACCCGGCGGGCGTTTGTGACGTTCGGGTATCGGATCTGAATTCCGACCACATGCAGGCCGAATTGGTAGGGGTGTATTGCAATACGCCCCTGCTCTGCCATAAGGGAATGCCTCCTTGGGCACGGCACGCCGTGCCCCTACAATCCCATCGTCTCCCACTGAGATAACACGGCGCGGCAGTAGTCACGGACCTTGGCGATGGCGCCGGCGCGATAGCGCTGGGCCTTGTCGGGATCGAAATCGGGGGCGCCCTCGTCGGACTTGTAGATGATGATCGGGCCGGGATAGGGATAGGTCGTGATGGCCGGATCGAAGGGGAAGATCATCTTTTCGGAATACCAGTCGCGATGAATCGTTTCGGGCCGGATGGCCAAGACGTAACCGTTCTCGTCCGTGCCAGCGTGTCCTCCTGATTGACCGTAGACCTCTTCGCACACTGGATTGGCCAGCACCCACCAATCGACGACGAGCATCTTCAGCCCGGTCTCGCTGTGGACCGCCCACGCGGCCTTCTTCAACGATTGCGTGTTGCCGCCATGGCCATTGATGACGATCAGACTGTCGAAGCCCCACCCCGCGATGCCGCGAAAGACGCTCGTGCAATAGGCGGCGAAGATCTCCTCGTCGACGGAGATCCCGCCGGGGTAGCCGGCGAGGCCGCGCACCTGTCCATAGTGGATGGGTGGACAGATGAGCGCACCGAGATCGACGGCCATCTGCGTCACCAAGTCGATGGGAATGAAGTTGTCGGTTCCCAGCGGCGCGACGCCATGGGCCTCGATGGTACCGACCGGGATGATGGCAACCGCGAATTCCTCCGGAACCCGCTTTTGAAACTCCGCCCAGTTGAGATCCTCCCAATAGACAGGCATGGTCAAGTTCCCTTCTCCACGCTGTGGCTGAAGAGGAATACTCGTGTGGTAGCGCAGGAGCCCTGCGCTCCTGCGGCTCTTGTCAGGTGCACAGGGCACCTGACCTACGAACTATGCTACGACCCTGTCCCCTTGCCGTCGCCGGCACCGGGCTTGTCGCGCATGAACTCGGCAAGGACCGCCTCCGTGCAGCGCGCCGTCTCCTCGTCACCCGTGAATCGGCAGTGATTGATCTCCCGCACGATGAACTCGAGGTCTTCCTGATGGCTGACATCATATGACAGGTCGATCTCCTGCCACGTCATGCCGGCGGCGGTTAGCGCCGACGTGGAGTCCTTGTATGAGGTGTCAGTCCCAATCGATACCAACGCGGCCGCTTCGGGAGAGTCGGACCGGAGACCAACCAGATAACAGCCGCCCTCGATGGTCGGGCCGAGAATCAGCGGATGGCGTTTGAGATGGTTCAGCGCCGACTGGATCAACTCCGAGCGAATCGTCGGGATGTATCCCGCCAACAGAATGATCTGCGCATAGCCGTTCTCCAGACACCGCCGCAGATTCTCGGTCGTCCGCTCGGCGATCGGCGCCACCGCTTGGGCGATCAGTTCGGTGCGCTCGGGCAAAGACTGGAAGGCGCGGCGCCGGGGAAAGCGCTCGACCAGATTGGCAATCGCATCGCGCCCCCACACCAGCCGGGACGACGGGGCGAAGGCGATCTTGATGTCGACTTGATTGATCGCGGCCACCTGGCAGAGCGTATCCTCAAAGAACGCGCGCTTCAGCCGCAGCATCTGCACGTCATCAAAGACGCGCAGCACCGGCACCGGCTCGTTCTTGCCGACGGGGTTGCGCAACTGGATCAGGATGACTGAGCGGACGGCCATGCACCAATTTCCCCGGGTGGATTATAACACCTTCGCCGAGCGGGACACAAGAACAGCGGGGCGCAAAGTGGAATCGCTATGCACGACGGTACAGCCCGTGCGAACGAATGTACAGGACCACGGCAGCGGGTGTCATGAAGTCGATTGTCAGACCGGCGGCGATCCTCACCCGGAGCAACGAAGACGAGACATCGATGCGCGGCATTTCGATGACGTGTTTCAGGGGAGCGGCCGGGGCCAGGGGATCAACCCCGCGCTGCACGCCGACCAAGTGCGCCAATGCGGCGACCTCCTGATGGTCTTTCCACGCCGAGAAGTCGCGCAGCGCATCGCCCCCGAGCAACAGGAAGAACTCGCCGTGTGCGTACTCGTCACGGAGCGCCCGCAGCGTGTCAATGGTGAATGAGATTCCACCCCTTTGCCCCTCAATGTCACTGATGGACACGCCGGAGTCATCGCCGACCGCAAGGCAGAGCATTTCGTACCGGTCGGCGAATGATGCCTGAGGCGTCGTTGACTTGAGCGGTGAACGGACGTTCGGGACCAACAGGAGCCGGTCGGCGGCCAACTGCTCGCGGGCACACACGGCGAGCACCAAGTGACCGACGTGGACCGGATCAAACGTCCCGCCGAGGATTGCGATCCGCTGCGCCATCGCCGCGCCCCACCCAGTCAAGAAGCGATCCCGCGCAACGCCGTCTACGGGCCGGCCTGCAGTTGCTCGCGGCGCCGGGCCAACTCAGCCACGCGCTTCCGCGCCTTGGCCGTTCGCGGATGATCGGGATACACGTAGATCAGTTTCTCGTAGTACTCCTGCGCCCGGTCCAGCGAGTCGAGCCGCCGATGCCCCTCGCCAATGTAAAACAACGCCTCAGGCACCAGCGGCGAATCCGTGAACTCGTCGATCAGCCGCTGGAGGTAGATGCGGGCCGCCTCATACCGCCCGAGGCGGTGATAGAGCACGCCGGTCTTGAAATCCCGCTTCGACAACCGACCGTCCGCCTGAGCCACCAGCGAATCGACGGTGGGCAGATATGGCGACAGCGGATGGTTGTCTTTGAACAATCGCAGTTGTACCACCGCCTCCTGGGTGCGATCCTGGTCGAGTGCCGAGTTGCTCGGCGCCGTCAGCAGCAGAGAACGGCACCGCATCATGTCGGCTTCGTCGACGAGGGGACTGGTCGGATAGCGCGACCGCAGACGCCGGAATTCGTCGGCGGCGATGACATAGTCTTTCTGCCGGTAGGAACACATCGCCAGAAGGAACTGCGCCGAGTCCACGACCGTAGCGCCGGGGTGATTGAAGATGACGCTCTCCAGCGCGATCTTGGCCTTGTCCCATTTCTTGTGCTCGTAGAGGGAACGTGCTTGGGTGAACATCTCGGGAGCCGAACCGGGAGTCGGTGGGACATGGTGGGCGCTGCACGAGAGCAGCAGCGCCGCGCCCAACGCCAATGCCAGCCGCATCACGTGCCCCGGGTTGCCGGCAGCTGTCCGTCTCCAAGTACTCATCGGCCCGATCATGGCGGTGAACTTACTGGGATCGGGTCCCGGGGCCAAGTGCGAAGATCGGCGTGTGTCCCATGAGGACGGCAATGAGTCAACGAACAACCAGGAAGAGGACGGCGAGCACGCCGGCTGCGGCAGCAGCGCTCAACGCCGGAGCCGCGGCCCGCTCCCAAGCCGTGCTCGGCGCTTCCGGCGAGAGAACATCGACCGAGGGATCGGCCAACGTCGGCAGCATTCGCTTGGGGATCCGATCCTCAAACGTTGTGTCGGCCGTGTTTGTCCAGAGCATCTCGCTGCCGGACGTATCCCAGAGACTCACCGACAGACCGATCGTGACGGTCCGTTTCAACCAGATGTGTCCCAGAAAGCCGTCGTGATGGGGATCGCTCAACTCCAATCGACAGGTCGACAGGCGATAGCGTAACAGCCAGCTTCCACCGTCGTCGGCCGTGTCATTCATCTGTTGCTGACGAACCAACATCCCCTTGGTATACAGCTCGTGGGTTGAGGCCGCTTCAAACCAGAGTGCCGCCTCCGGCTGTTCGCCATCCGGGACGATGCTCAGCGGCTTGCCCCGGCGGTAGGGAAACTCCGAGTACACGTTCTGCGTGGTGACCCGGATGGCGTTGCGGACGAAATCGGCGTGCGTCGGAGTCACCACCGCGGAATCCGCGGATGCGAGACAACGAGCGACGAAGATCAGATGAAGGAGAACCAGCAGTCCGAGATGAACGGGGACTCTACGGGTCCTGTGTGTTGGCGTTGCGGCAGAGCGGCAGCGAAGCATGGCGGAACTGGAGCCAGTGGTAGGTGGCCAGGACGCGTTGAACATACCCGGTCGGCAGCGGTTCGCCGGTCGACAGTCGCAGTCGGACCGCCCCCTCGCCGTGATTGTACGCCACCAGCGCCTTTTCCACACTCCCAAAATCATCGATCAAATCAGATAAATACGTGGCGGCCAACCGGAGATTGAACTCGGGCTCGAAGAGACCATCGTCGCCCGGCCAGTCCTGACCGAGGCGGGCCGCGACGGCGCGTCCGGTCGAGGGAAGGAGCTGCAACAACCCCCGGGCGCCCATCACCGACATGCTGCGGGTCCGGAAACTCGACTCGACATCGATCATCGCCAGCAATAACAGAGGATCGATCCGGTGGCGCCGGCTGTAGTCGTAGACATGGCGGGCCAAGTGGGCGGCTTCATCCGGGGATAGCCGGGTCTGCAGATCCTCGATCGCCTCCAAGATGCGCAGCCGCTCCCGCAGGCGGGTAATCTCGTCATTCTGGCGTTCAAACTCCGCTCTTTGCTGCCTCAGAGTCTCGGTGAGCGCCACATTCTGGCGCGCCAGATGGACGAAACCCACCAGAGGCAAGACCCACGCGGCCACGAGCGCAGCGGCCATGGGCCAGCCAATGCTCATGCCGCGCCGTCGCACGATCAGAAGCCGTCTTCTCACGCGGGCCTCCCCGGTGGATGATCCCGCAGAGAGGCAGCCCCTCGCGAGTGTACGATTCGTCCCGCCAGATCCACACCTTGGGCAGAGTCGATTTCCACGTGATAGATCCCGGGGCCGGTGACGTGCGCCGCCGCGACCGTAACATGACCGTCGATCTCCGGGGCATCGTGAATCGAGCGTCCAACCCAGGAGCCGGTGCCGTCGCGCCGCTCCAACAGACAAGGCAGCGTCCGGCCGACCTTGTCAACGGACTGCATCGCCGACCAGCGGTCAAACACCTCGGTGAGCCGCGCCACTCGTTCCCGCGCCACCCGAGGAGGAACCAGCGGACGCAATTGTGTGGAGGCCGTGCCCTCCTCGGTCGAATAGGCAAACACACCCATCCGTTCGAAGGAGTTGTCCGCCGCGAAGGCCACCAGTTCCTCAAAGTCGGCCCCGGTCTCCCCCGGATGGCCGACGATGAACGTTGTGCGTAGCGCCAGATCGGGACGAACGCGACGGAGCGCGTCGATCTTCTGCTGTGTCGCCGCCCGCGTCGTGTGACGGTTCATCAGCCGCAGCATGTGATCGGAGGCGCGCTGCATCGGCATGTCGAGGTAGGAGACGATCTTCTCACACGCCCCGAAGACGGCGATGTGTCGCTCCGTCAGAAACGCCGGATGGGCATACATCAGACGAATCCACAAGTCTCCCGGCAAGGCGTCAAGTGCCTCCAACAGCGTTCCCAAGTCCGTGCCATCGTGGAAGTCGATGCCCCAGGACGTCGAATCCTGCGAGACCAGAATGATCTCGCGCGTGCCGCGATCGACCAGCGCCGCCACCTCATCGCGGATCGCGACGAGGGGCCGTGACCGGAGGCGGCCTCGTATCGAGGGAATCGCACAGAAGCGGCAGCCGTTATCGCAGCCGTCACCGATCTTCACATAGACGGACAACGGGGCGGGACTTCCAGCATCCGCGACCCACGGGGACTCGTCCTCGCGATAGACGACATCGGGCTTGTCCACCCAGCACGCCGGCGCACCCGACGGCAAGGGCATCGTCAGCGCCCGGGCCACGAGATCGGGACGGTTGAAGCCGATCACCGCATCCAGGAACGGGATGTCTTTGGCCACCGCAGTCGGGTAACGCTGCGCGAGACACCCGGTGACGATCAGCCGCCGCAATGCGCCTTGGCCATTCAGGGCCTCTTTGCGGGCAACCCCCTCCCAGACAGCTTCCAACGACTCCAGTTTGGTCGCTTCAATGAAACCGCAGGTGTTGATGACTTCCGCATCAGCGTTCGCTGGGTCGTCGACCACCATCCATCCCTGCCGTTCGAGATGGCGGATCAACGCCGCCCCATCGGCTTCATTCTTGGGGCAACCCAAGGTGCGGACATAGACACGACCACGTACGCTCATGCGCCTAACCCTTGAATCCGTAAAGCGGGACTATTCGACCGCTCCGCCGCGACGGCGGGTGCGATCGGTGTTCGGGAGGACAATGCGCTCAACACCACGCGGGTAGACAAATCCAAAGGGGTCTTTGCCTTCCATGATGTCGAAGCGGTAGTCGCTGAACGTCAGTTGCGCGGTTTCTTCGTTGTAGTCGACGTAGGAGGCGGACGCCGCCCAGTGTGTCCGGCAATCGATCCAAAGTGTCAGACGCTGGATCGGTGCGGTCTCGGTCTTGGCCGCCAAGCGCACCTGCCAGGAGGGATGTGTCCCGACCGTATCGAGCCGACAATCTACAACGAGGAAATCCTGCCGCAACGAACCGAAGAAACCGGCGGGGCCGAACTCAAGAGAATCCAGACCACCGACCCGGAGAGTGACCTGCTTGGTGCTCGGCGTGTAGGTCCACAGAGTGTCGGCGCCACGCACGATCGTCTGCGTCGGGCTCTCCACCCGGTAGCGTTTGGGTGGACCGAGCCAGAGCGTTCCGGCCTCCGGCTCTCGTTCCCCGAAGACCAGCGAATGCGCTTCCTTGCGGTATTTCAGCCGGATGATCTGCTGGGCGCTGACTTGCTTCTCGAACAATGAGACCGCGGAGTCGGCCGAACAGGCGAGTGCCTGCTCCGGTGCCTGTAGGGGCAGCCCGATCACGGCCAGAAGGCCCAATAAGCCAAAGACACCGCCCCTTCGGGTGGGCGCTTTGGACTTTGCATGGCAACAGACGGTCGGCGACAGCATCGCGAGCTTCCCCAAACGCACAATGTCCGGACTGAACCAATATAACGCCGCAAGTCGAATCGACAAGGTCTTAGTATGGAAATATGACTGCGGAGTTCCGGTTTTCAGGCGAGACGGGGCTTGGTCAGGGTCAACTGCGACTGACCAACCCATTGAACAATAACGTATTAACGACAGCGTGGGGGAATCAGGAGACGGCGCGGGCGAACTTGTCTTCGTAGTCCGCCATCGTCCACAGGACCTCGCGGGCCTTGCTGCCATCGTAGGGGCCGACAACCCCGGCCTCTTCGAGGCGGTCGATCAGACGGGCGGCACGCTGGTAGCCGATCCCGAGCCGACGCTGGAGCAACGAGACTGAGCCTTGCTGGTGGCGGACGACCAGTTCGGCGGCCTCTTGGAACAGGCGATCGCCATGGTCGTCGACTTCATCGCCTTCTTCTTCCCCACTCCCGTCATTCTCGACGGTCGCGGAGAAGCTGGGGAGCGCCTCCGGCTCGATCATCTGGCTGCGGAGGAACTCGACGATGGCCGTCGTTTCAGCACCGGAAATATAGGCGCCATGGATACGTGTCGGCTCGGCCTTCCCGGGCGACAAGAAGAGCATGTCGCCCCTGCCGAGGAGCTTTTCGGCCCCGTTGCCGTCCAAGATGGTGCGCGAGTCGATCTTGCTGGCCACCTGGAAGGCGATCCGACAGGAGAAATTCGCCTTGATCAGCCCGGTGATGACGTCGACCGACGGGCGTTGGGTTGCCAAGATCAGGTGGATGCCGACGGCCCGTGCCATCTGCGCCAGACGCGTGATCAGAAGCTCGATGCGCGCCGCCGACTGGCTCATCATCAGATCGGCAAGCTCATCGACCACGATGATGATGTACGGCAGCTTGCGCCCTCCGGGGGCCAGAGTGTTGAAGTCGGCGACATTGCGCACACCCTGGGAGGCCAAGAGCCGATAGCGCTCATCCATCTCCTTGGTGGCATCGGCCAGGAGCCGTTCGGCGGCCCGGGGATGAGTCACGACCGGCCGTTCCATGTGCGGGATACCGGCATAGACCGACAGTTCAAGTCGCTTGGGGTCGACGAAGAGCAGCCGGACGTCATTGGGATGATGCCGGAACAGAAGCGACGTGATGATCACATTGATGCAGACACTCTTCCCCGATCCGGTTGCGCCGGCAATCAACAGGTGGGGCATGTTGGCCAGATCGGCCACATACGGCTGGCCGTCGATCGTTTCTCCCAACGCCAACGGGAGCGCAGCGTCGGAATCCAAGAACTCAGGGCTACCGAGGATCTGGGCCAGTTGGACGGTGTCGGGATCGTGATTGGGGACTTCGATACCGACCGCCGCCTTGCCGGGAACCGGGGCGACAATCCGGACCCGCGACGCCGACAGCGCCAATGCCAGGTCATCGGCCAAGCCGACCACCTGATTGACCTTGACGCCGGGCGCAGGTCGGAATTCGTAGCGCGTAATCACTGGACCGGGGAAGGCCTCAATCGGACCATCGATGCCGACGTCGAAGGTCTCCAGCGCCTTGGCGAGTAGCTCGGCGCCGCGGCCATCGACCCGCCTTCGATGTTGCGCCTCCAGTGGTGCCAGAAGATCGAGCGTCGGCAACTGGTATGAGTCGCCGTTGCCATGGCGGGGGACTGGACGAGGCCGTGGCGCTGGTGCTGGACGCTCCGGCTCGAACTGGAATGCCGGTTCGGGCGGTTCATCCTCTGCCTGCTCATTGGTCGCCCAAGCCGGGAGCTCCAGATCATCCGGGTTGCCATGGCCGTTGTCGGCCTCAGCCGCCGCCAACGCCGCATCGGCGAGCGCCCGACGGCGACGTTCCTCCTGCCAATTGCGGTACGGAGTTACGAGACGCCGCCACAGTCCTGCCATGGCCCGGCTCCAGAATGTGGGCGCATGTGTCTTGCCCCTCTTCACCGGGTGTTTGGCCGGCTTCTTGGACCATTGGATGTTCAGCTTTTTCCAGGGAATGGCCAACAGCACGGCCCCGAGCAGAATGGAACCCAGGACCAGGATCCCGCCGACGACGCCCAAGAGATACGACACCCACTCGGCGACCTGCCGTCCTGTCTGCCCGGAGACGGTCAGCGCACCGGCAACCCACTCGGGCGAAGTGCGAGCGATCGGAAGGTCAACGGCAACACCGAGGACAAACACCCAGACGAGAAGCCAAAAGGCGTAGCGCACCGGTTTTTCGGGCCGGGACTTCAGGAAGCGCCGTACACCGACCGCCCCGATTAGGAGCGTAAGGAAGAAGGCGGAGAGACCGAACCACTCGTTGAAGGCGTACGCGACCAATGCCCCGACTGTCCCGGCGAGATTGCGCGCCTGATAGGCCGCAACCCACTCCTCGTCGGGACCAGCGGAAATCCACTCGTCGTCGCCGGGGGCATGGGTCGCCAACGACAGCCCGATGAACAGGCAGACGACGATCAGGAGAAATCCAAAAATCTCACTCTTGCGCTGATATGTCAGCGCCGAGAACCACCGCATGGCGAGCGGCCCCTCCCTTGCCGGCCCCTTGCGGAGCCAGCCCCCTGGACCATCAGAGAAGCAACCGGCCCCCTCCCCGGCTGTCAATGGCAAAGTTGGATGTCGCGTTGCCTTGAGGACCGGCGTTTGTAGGGGTCGATCTGAGATCGACCCCTCACGGGCCGGTCTCAGACCGGCCCCTACGAGAACCTTACCCGTGGGAATCGTAGGGTGGGCTCTGCCCACCATGCGGCGCTACAAAAGAGGTGGGCGGAGCCCACCCTACAGGGAATTGAATTGGATTTCGGACAGCGGGTTTTCAACCCGCTGACGGTGGGTGCGGCTTGCCCTGAGCGCAGTCGAAGGGAGCACCCACCCTACGGCGCGCACGGATTGCAGAATTCCGTCGCCGTATTCGCCCCGCGGAAGGCGACATTCACCGCCTTGACGACATCCACGACCGTTGTCACGCCGTCGCAACTGACGTCGGTGCGCTCGCGTGGACACAACGGATCGGTCTCTGGTGTAGCGCCGCGAAACGCCACGTTCACAGTCTGCACGACGTCCTGGAGGTTGGCCACGCTGTCGCATTGCGGGTCGCCGTGGCAGGGGCAGGTGCAGCAGGCACAGTTGTCGACGCGGGACGCGCCGTAGATCGTGCCATCGTGGGCATTGGCCGCATCCAATGCGATGTCGCCCGAAGCCTCGTCGAAATGCCACAATGCCGTGCTGCCGTCCGGCGTGCACTCTCCCGTCAGGCAGAATTCCGAGGGAGCCTTGGCAGCTCTACTTAGCCGCACTTCGTCAATATCGCCCTTGAAGTGCTCTGACGAGATGTAGAAGTTCCGGCCGATGTTGAGCTGAAACCATGATGTTCCTGTCGCGCTCGCGGTCCGCTCGGCATCCAGCATCCCATCGATGTACAACCGCATCGTAGTACCGTCGAACGTTCCAGCGAGATGGTAGCAGCCGCCAGCCTGCAATACAGTGTTCGAGGCGAGCCCGGCACCCGGCAAAGAGAATTCCACCGTGCCGTGCGGAAGGAGGCCAGGGCCCCGGACTCTGAGATCGTAACCACTGTAGCCTGTAAGGTGAGAAACTATATTGAAATCGCTGACGGTCGGGATCTCCTCGAGCCGGATTCGTGCCTCGACCGTCAGTGCTGAGTTGTCGTTGGCAAAGGGTGGCACATAAACATAGTCATCAACACCGTCGAACCGTAGTCCCCGTCCGAAGATCGTGGACGAAAGGCAGTCGTATTCGACGATGAAGCAATAGGAATATGGCGCCCCGTAGACGACATCACCCCTGAAGTCATTCCACGTTCCCGGGATCTCGGGTGGGTTAGTCGCGCCCCACATCCCGGCCGCGTTCTCACCGCCAGCGCTGTTGTTCGGTTCTCCCACAGCCCAATTCGAATACTCGACAGCAGTACCGTGGTCCCAGAATGTGTCCGAAGAGTCAACCCACACCCAGGTAGATTCGCTTACCTCGTAGCCGCCTATGTAACAGCCTTCCAAAGACGGTAGGATAGAGGCGATGAAATCGTTCTCTGCCTGCGACCGAATGCTAGCTAAGTACCCGCCCAGCGCAGTGGCGGAATCACGTGCCTGGTTCCAGGTGACGCTAGCGGGATTCACAACCTCATACCAATGCCCCGTCCCCAGGAAGTAGACCGGCGGGGATGCATCTGCGGTGGCTACCACAACGGTAAGAAAAGCGGCAACGGTGAGCACTACATGGTCCTTCATAGCACCTCCTATTCGACCCCTTGGGCCGTTGGTACAGCGGCGGGGACATGGATTGTCGCCGCCAACAGGTTTGGGCCACCCAATGGACAAACGCACAGCCCCATGCCCCCCGCCAAGAGCAAAGCGCCGAGCCGACGCATGATCACCTCCGAATGAACCGTTTGTGAAAAACCGAACCGCCAAGGGCAAGATAGTGCCAGGGCGTTGGGCGTCAAGGGGATTCTCAAACGGACAGACAGGAATGGGCGTGTTGAAAAAGCCACCGTTTCCGTGGCGCCGGGTGCCCACACCCGGCGCAAGTGGCTGTGCATCAACGGTCGGGTGTGGGCACCCGACCGCACATGGGCGGAATTGGGAGGTTTTTCAACAAGCCCAGGAATGTCTGTCCTCCTGACGATCGAATTGTGGTGTAGGAGGACAGGCATTCTTGGGCCTGTTGAAGAACCCCCTACTTCATCCCCACAAAGGAGAACCGCGGAGCCGGTTCTGTCATGGGACGTCGCCGCCACGTTTTTCTTGTGCGGGTCACGCGTATGGACGCGCTGAGGCGCTGTG